>DATBGF010000217.1:0-9076 GCA_036558145.1 Acidimicrobiales bacterium | reverse complement strand
CATCGGGCAGCGGCTCGAGCCAGACGATCTCGCCGAGCCTGGTCGGTTCTGGCGGTTGCATGCCGGCCACATCCCACTCCTTGGCCTGGCGCCGGCGCGTCGACCGGCGTGCGTTGAGGCACCGGTTCGTCGCGATCCGGTACAGCCAGGTCCGAAGCGACGCGCGTGCCTCGAACCCGGCGAGCCCGCGCCACGCCGCCAGCAGGGTGGCCTGGAGGGCGTCCTCGGCGTCCTGGAACGACCCGAGCATGCGGTAGCAGTGCACGCGCAGCTCCCGCAGGTGGGGCTCGGTCAGCTCGCGGAACGCCTCACCGTCGCCTCCCCTCGCCCTCGTGATCAGGTCCGTGGTCATCACGGGTACCGACGCCGGCGGGACCGCGTAATGGGCGGCCGGCGGGCGCCCAGTTTCCCGCGGCCCGGACGCCTACCCCCCACGACATCCTCCGACGCCGACGACAAGGAGAAGGGCGCATGGGAAGGATCGTGCTGAGCGGGCCGCAGAACATCACGCTCGACGGGGTGGTCCAGGACCCCGACGGGGCCGAGGGCTTCGAGCGGGGCGGCTGGTTCAAGGAGTTCGGGGGCCCGGACCTCGACGAGTGGGGCGCCGTCGCCCTCGACGAGGCGCTCGCCGCCGAGGCGTGGCTGCTCGGGCGGCGCAGCTACGAGTTCTTCGGATCCCGCTGGCGGGCCCGGACCGGCGCCCTGGCCGACCGGTTGAACAGCCTGCCCAAGTACGTCGTGTCGAGCACCCTCACCGACCCCGACTGGGGCGAGACCCGGGTCCTCAGCGGCGACGTGGCCACCGCGGTGGCGAAGCTCAAGGTGGAGATCGACGGCGACATCATCGTCCCCGCCAGCTACCGGCTGGGCCGCGAGCTGCTGCACCACGACCTGGTGGACGAGCTCCGGCTCGTGGTGTTCCCGGTCGTGCTCGGGGCCGGCGAGCGCTTCTTCGAGCCGGCCACCGCCCGCCGGCCCCTCCAGCTCGCCGGCACCCGGACCATCGGCGAGCACCTCGTGCTCCTGACCTACCGACCGGTCCACGACTCGTTCAGCTGACCGTCGCCCACCAGGCCGGTTCGGGGCGGAACGGTGCGGCCGGGCGGCCGGTCGCATCCGTCTCGAACCGGTAGGTGAGGCCGGCACCGGGCTCGGCCCGGCGCTGCTCGTCGGTCCAGTGCTCGGTGGCCGTGGTCACGTACAGCCGGTGCAGGGCGGGCCCGGCGAACGCGCACGAGGTCGTCTCCCGGGCCGGGACCTCCAGCACCTGCCGCAGCTCCCCGCCCGGCGAGTAGCGCTCGACCCGCCCGCCCCCGAAGATCGCGACCCAGATGTCACCCGCGGCGTCCACGGTCAGGCCGTCGGGCCCGGCCCCCGAGCCGGTGACCTCGACCAGCACCCGGCCGGCGGAGATCGTCCCCCGGTCGCCGTCGAACGTGAAGGCGTGGATGGTGCGCGGGATGGTGTCGGCGAGGTACATCGTCCCGCCGTCGGGGCTCCAGCCGATCCCGTTGGAGATGGTGAGGCCGTCGAGCACCGCCTCGCTGTGCCCGTCCGGGTCGAGGCGGTGGAGCTCACCGCCGCCGGGGCGGTTGTCGTCGGCCTTCGTGCCGGCCCAGAACCGGCCCTGCGGGTCGCACGCCGCGTCGTTCATCCGGCTCCCGGTGGCCACGACATCCGCGATCGGGTGCAGCGTGCCGTCCTCGGCCAGGTGGGCGAAGCCCTGGTTGGCGGCGAGCAGCCAGCCCTCGTCCCCGAGCACCGGGGCGATCGCGCCGACTGTCCCGGGCACGTCGTAGGTCCGGACCGGGACCAGGGACCCGTCGTCGGTGACCCGGTCCCGGTGGACGCGCCCGGCGAGGATGTCGACCCGCAGCAGCTCGCCGCGGCGGTCGTCCCACCGGGCCCCCTCGCCGAGCTCGTGCTGGTCGGTCGTGCACGCGACCGCGACGCCTGCACCTGAGTGTGTTGGTGGCGACCCGGCCACGACCGGAGGCTAGCGCTTGCCCTCGACCACTCTGGGTAGTGTCAGGGCGTACTCGATCCTGAGCCCGGCTTCCGCCCGATCCGAATGCACGGCGGGTACCCGCCGCTGGCCGACCTCGGCCTGATCGGCGACGGAACGACGGCGGCGCTGGGCCTCGACGGCAGCATCCGCAGGATGTGCGTTCCCGGCTTCGACTCGGAGCCGTTGTTGCGTCGCCGTGGTGGCCAACCCCGCCGCCGACCTCATCGAGCTGGAGCCGCGCTGGTCCCGCCCGGGAGGCTGAGCGTGCGTCACGCGTCGGGCAGCCAGCTCCCGTGGAAGCCGAACGGCACCCGCGCGGGCAGGTGGATCGTGGCCACCGGCTCGGCCGTGAAGTCCTGCGCGTCGAGCACGACCACGTCGCTGCGGTCCTCCGTCGCGTCGTACACGTAGGCGAGCACCCAGCCGTCGTCCTCGGCGGTCGCGCCCGAGCGGGGCACGAACACCGGCTCCAGGCCCACCCGGCCGGGGCCGTGGTCGTGGACCTCCCGCGTGCCCCGGGCGAGGTCGTGCTTGAGCGCCGGGCCGTGCTCGATGCCCTCGCCGAACGCGGTCGCGTAGCCGTAGCGGTGTGGCCGGCCGGTCAGCCGCTCGTCGATGCGGGGGAACTCCTGGCCGGCGTCGTCGAGCGTCGCGGTGGCGAGCGTGCCCCGGCCCAGGTCGAGCGTCCAGCGCTCCAGGCTGGGGAGCCCCTCGTACGGCCCGTTGAGGAGGGTGGCGAACATCCGGGGATGGCGCACGAGGTCGATCACGACCGTGTCGCCGTCGTCGTAGGCGTTGAGCGTGTGGAACACGAAGCACGACGGCGCCTCGAACCAGCGCACCTGTGCCGCCGGGCCGGCCAGAGGGAGGAGGCCGACCCGGGGCGGGTGATCGGGGTTCCACCGGTAGGGGAGCGACGACCCGCCCGCGGCCGCGTCGAGGCTGAAGGTGACCGGCAGGTCGAACAGCACGACGAACCGCTCGGTGATGGCGCAGTCGTGGACCATCGGGGCGTCGGGCACCGGCACCCGCTCCTCCCGGCGCACCCGGGCGTCGGGCCCCACGACGACGTGGCGGATGTGATCCCAGGACCAGTGGTAGGTCACGCCGTGGAGGTCCCCGGTCGCCGGGTCGGCGTGGGTGTGGGCGGTGAACGAACCGTCCAGGGTCCCACCGAAGTCGCAGCGTTCGATCGTCTCCAGCTCGTCGGTCAGCTCGACCGGCGAGTTGCCGGCCTCGACCAGCGCGAAGGTCCGGTTGTCGACCCCGATGACATGGGTGTTGACGACCTCGCCGCCGCCGACCCAGCGGTTGCGGTACCAGGTCGCCCGGCCGCCCTCCAGGCGCACGCCGTGGACCATGCCGTCGCCGGTGAACCAGTGGTACGCGGCGGGATCGGGCACCGCCTTGGGGTTGGGGCCGATGCGCACGAGCCGTCCGGTCAGCTCCTCCGGCAGCCGGCCGGACACGGGCAGCTCGCCGGTCGTGACCTCCTCGCTCACAGGGGCGAAGTTGCCGTCGAGGAACGAGATGGTGGTGGTCATCGGGGGTCTCCTTCGGGTCCGAGGACGAGGATGCTGGACAGGGGGCCGAGCCGGTCGAGGGCGCCCGCCCCGGCGACCGCCCCCAGCCCGCCGTGGAGCTCGAGGGTGGCGAGGCCGTGGACGTTGGCCCACACGACGGCGGCGAGGTCGCGGGTCGGGACGCCGGGCTGCCAGCCGTCGGCCTGGGCCGCTGCGACCAGGTCGACGAGCTGCTGGAACGAGCGGAACCCGGCGGCCTGGTAGCCGGGATCGGTGACGTCGCACCGCTCCTGCCGGAAGGTCACCGAGAACACGCCGGGATCGGCGAGGGCGAAGCGGACGTAGGCCAGCCCGGCGATGCCGAGCCGCCGCCGGGCGCCGGGCGGGGTGGCGCGGGCCGCGGCGGCGGCTGCGTCGGCCGCGGCCAGATCGGCGTCGACGGTGGCGATCAGGCGCTCGAACCCCTCGGTCGCCAGCGCCGCCAGCAGCGAGGCCAGGGTGGGGAAGTGGCGCAGCGGCGCGCCGTGGGACACCCCGGCCCGCCGGGCGATGGCCCGCAGGGTGAGGCCCTCCAGCCCCTCGTCCGCCAGCACGTCCCGGGCGGCCTGGAGCAACCGGTCCCGGGGCCGGGCCGCGGTCACGTCCGTCATCCGCACACCTCCATGTAGACAGTGTCTACTGTGGATGTAGACACTGTCAACATTGATTTGGGTCTCGTTACGGTCGCGTTGCCCTGACGGCCCGTCGGGCCTGGTCACGGCTACTGTCGGCCGCCGCTGGGAGGACGGGGAGCGGACGAAGATGAGCGAGCAGGGCGAGCAACAGCCGGACGAGACGACGCCCGAGGCCGGCGCCGGCGACGGGGAAGCGATGGCAGCCGCGCCACCTCCGCCCCCGCCTCCGCCGCCTCCCCCACCTCCGCCTCCGCCTCCGCCGCCCCCACTGGGGCCGGTCGCCGCCGCGCCCCCGGCTCGGACCGGGAAGCGACCGCTGGTGATCGCCCTGGCCGTCGTGCTGGTCGGGGCCGTCGCCGCCGCGGTCGTCGTCGCCCGGTCGGGAGGCGACGACGCCGATCCGGACGAGGCACTGCAGCGGGCCGCCGCGGCCATGGAGGAGGCCGGGTCGTACCGCATGAACGTCGCCAGCGTGGACTCGTCCGCCACCGGCGAGGAGGGCGGCGCCGGGTCGTCTAGCGAGTACCGCACGGTGACCGACGCCGAGGTGTCCGGCGACCAGTGGCGGGCGACGACCGACAGCGGTGACTACGCGGACGAGATGGTCGCGCTCACCGACACCATCTACTCCCGATCGGCGGACTCCGCCGACGCGCTCGCCGACGAGCCCTGGATCGTGGAGCCGGGAGACGTCACCGACCAGCTCACGGACCTCGCCGACGGCGATCCCCAGGCCGCGTTCCTCATGGTCACCGGGCTCGACTTCGACGGTGACGGCCAGATCGACGACGACTTCGAGGGCGACGACGAGTACCTCCAGGAGTCGCTGATCCCCGCGCTCGGCGTCTACTACCTGTTCGGCCTGGGCGAGCCGGCGGGCCTCGACGGGACCGGGCCCATCACCGTGCCGCTGCCGAACGGGTTCGTCGACGCCTTCGGGTCGTTCGAGGACGCCGAGGTCGTCTCGGACGACGGGGACACGCTCACGATCCGCGCCACCCGGCACGTGCCCGACAGCATCGCCGACGGCCTCGACGTCGACCTGCCCCCCGGGGTGTTCGAGATCACCCTGGGCCCCGACGACCTGCCGACCAGGCTCACGTTGACCGTCGACGGGTCCCGCGCGCACCACTCCGAGGACGTCACCTTCTCCGACTGGGGTGCCGACATCGCGATCGGCGTCCCCGAGGGCGAGGTCGACGAGACGCCGTGGGTCGACGAGGAGGCGATCGCCGCGGCCCGCGAGGTCGTCACGCCGCTGGCGCCGACCGCTGTCCCCGACGGCCTCGTCCTCTCGTACATCGACGGCTACACGGCGGACGAGCTGGACGAGCCATGTCCCCAGCTCAACCTGAGCTACGCCCCGCCCCTGGACGACGAGGCCGCCACCGACGCGTTCGAGACCTCGCCCGACTACCTCGACATCTACCTGCTGCCCGCCGACTGCGCGCAGCAGAGCGACGGCACGCCGTTCGAGCCGGGTGAGTTCGGTGACGTGCCGTCGCGGGAGTCCACCTACGGCTACCTCGAGGTGCTGGTGGGCGACACCGTCGTCCAGATCGACTCGAGCTACGAGGACGAGCTCCCCGCCCTCGTGGCCTCGATCGCGCCGTTCGACCTCGACGCCGCGCTGGTCACCACCAACGCCATCGGTGAGCAGGAGTGGTCGGAGGGGCTCAACTTCGACCTGTAGCGGTCAGCCGGCGAAGTCCCGCAAGCCGGCGAGGTCGAGCACGGCGACCTGCCGGCGACCGGTCGACACGAACCCCAGCGTCCGCAGGGTCGCCAGCGCGCGGGCGACGGACTCGCGTGACGCGCCCACCATCCCGGCGAGGTCGTCCTGGGTGAGCCCGTTGCGCAGCACGACGCCCGTGCCCGACGGCGTCCCCTCCGCGGCCAGGTCGACCAGCAGGCGGGCCACGCGGTGCGTGCTGCCATAGGCCCCGAACTCGACCCGGCGGCGATCGGAGGTCCGCAGCCGGGCGGCGATGCTGCGCAGCAGCTCGAGCGCGACGCCCGGCCGGCCGGCGACCAGCGAGCGGAACTCGCCGGCACGCACCACCCGGCACACGACGGCGTCGAGGGCGACCACGGTGGCCATCCGGGCGGGCGGGTCGTCCTCGATGGCCGACAGCTCGCCGACGAGGTCGCCCGGGCCCAGCAGGCTCAGGACCGTCTCGGTGCCCCGGGTCGACGGCGCGAACACCTTCACGCGGCCCTCGACGATCAGCACGACGAACTGACCGGGATCGCCGATGGCGAAGATCGACTCGCCCGCCCGGTAGTGCCTCGGGCGTCCGGCGCTCAGCAGCGCCTGCCTGTCCGTCTCGTCCAGGCGCGCGAGCAACGTGCCGGGATCCGCCCTGTCAACGCCCACAGTGTCGAGTCTGCCACCCTCGACGTCGGTCAGGCGTGAGCGAGCGAGGTCACACCGGCGTGCTCCAGGAAGCCGGCGACGACCTGGTGGAGCTCGGCGGGTTGCTCGGAGAAGGGGAAGTGGCCGCTGCCCGGCAGGATGACGAGCTCGGCGCCCCCGATGCCGGCCGCGATGGTGCGCGCCGCCGCCGGCGGGCAGACCCAGTCGAAGCCACCGGCGATGACGAGGCTCGGCGCGTCGATCTCGTGGAGGCGGCTGCGCACGTCGTAGCCCGCCGCTCCGCCGCCTCCGAAGAACGACTGCATCACGTCCGGTGACAGACGGCTGAGCGCGAGCAGGCGACCGGGCAGGTCCTCGCGGCCCGGGGCGGCGTAGTGGGGGGCGACCAGGCGGCCGAAGGCCTCGCCGGTCTCGGGCGTGACGTCGCCGCCGAACACGCGGGCGGCGACCGCCACGGCCTCGGCGCCGGCCCGCTCGGCCAGCGTCGGGGCGCCGGGATCGGGCTCGGCGGCGAGGGTGGCCGCCGTGGAGCACAGCACCAGCGCGGCGAACGTCCCCGGCGCGCGCAGAGCGGCGTGCAGCGCGACGAACCCGCCGGCGGAGTGTCCCAGCAGGACCGGCCGGCGCAGGCCGAGGTGGCTTGAGAGGGCGACGACATCGTCGGCCATCTGCTCCAGGGTGCACGTCCCGGCGGGGACCGGCCCGGAACGACCCTGGCCCCGCAGGTCCACGAAGACCAGCTGGGCGAGATCCCGGAGCTCACCGAGGCCGGGGCGCAGGTACCCCTGGTCGAACCCGGGGCCACCGTGGAGTACCACGACGGTCGGCGCCGCGCTCAAGCGGTCGGGCCCGGCCCGGAGCTCCGCCCCGTCGACGTCGAAGTAGAGGTCCGTTCCGTTGATGGGAGCACGCATGACTGCCGGATGCGCGGGCCCGGGAAAAGTTCGATCAGGCCGCCACCGGGTGGCACAAGCGGATCCCCGCGATGCGCTCCCCCTGCATCTGCACCACCCAGAGCACCGCGGGCGGGCAGTGGGTGGGATCCCACGGCGGGCTGACCAATTCGCAGTCCATGAGGGTGAACCGGGTGCTGGCGCACACGTCCACGACCCGCTCCCGCACCCCGGCCTCCGCGTCCATGGACAGGATGCGGACCAGCAGATCGCGGGCATCGGGCACGGAGCCCCACCAGCCGGCCATCACCATCCCCGGCTCGGCGAGGTCGGCCACCACGCCGGCCAGGTCGCCCTTGATCGGCGCTCCCAGCAGCTCCTGCAGCCGGTCGCCTCGGCGGCGGGACAGCGAGCCGGCGTCGCCGTGCGCCGCGTCGGCCTCCGCCAGGAGCTCGCCGGCCAGCTTGCGGCGGCCCTCGTTGAGCCGGCTCCGGACGGTCCCGACGGGGATGCCGCCGATGCGCCCGATCTCGGCGTAGCTGCGCCCGGCCCCGAAATGGCGCAACAGGAGCACGAGCTGCAACGGCTCGGAGAGCCGGCCGACCGCATGCCACACCCAGTCCCCGAGCGCGTGGCGGTCGAGCACCTCCTCACCCCCGGCGCCACCGCCCGCGATGTCACGGTCGAGCGGCGCGGTGGGCCGGGCCGAGCGGACCTGCATGCGGCACGCGTTGCGGACGATCGCCCGCAGCCAGGGCCCGGCCGCTTCGGGGTCGCGCAGGTCGCCCAGCCGGCGCAGCGCGGTCACCATCGCATCCTGGACGGCGTCCTCGGCCGCGGGGCCGTAGCCGAGGCGCGCGACCGCGACGGCCCGCATGTCGGCCCGGTGCCGTTCGAGCAGCTCCCCCAACCCCGCCGGATCCCCGCCGAGGGCGGCCGCGACCAGGTCGCCGTCGCTCACGCCTCGATCACGCATGCCCGACCTCCTGGGGCTGACTCCCATACCAGACCAGATGCAGCCCACCCGCAAGAAGTTCGATCGCAAGCGCCGGCGGGGCTGAGAGGATGGGATCCATGAGCGAGCCTCCGCCCCCCGGCGGCCGGGCGCCGGACGCCGCCGGCCTGGCCACGGCCGGCGTGATCGGGGCCGCGGCCGGGCTCGCCCTGGCCGCGGGGCCGGGGCGGCGGACCGGCCGGCGGCTGGTGGCCGCGCTGGCCGGGGCCGGCGTGATGCTGGCGTCCGAGGTCGTGGCCCGGCGCAACCAGCGGCCGGACGAGATCCCCGGCCTGGGCCACCGCATCCTGGCGACCGCGGCGCTGGCCGCCCCGCTGGGCTGGGCCGCGGGTCACGCCCGCTGGGCCCGGCGCCCCGTGGCGCTGGGCGCCGCAGCCCGCTCGCCCACCCCGGCCACTACCTCGCCGCCATCGATCCCGAGACCCGCGACCTCACCGCCCTCGCCGTGCCCGGCTTCGCCGAGGAGCTCGACGTGTACCCCGCCCCGGGCGGCGGCGACGGCGGCGACGAGGTGCAGGCCGAGCACGCCTTCTGGGTGTTCGGCCTGCCGTTCCTCGTGCTGCGCTACCGCATCAGGCGCAAG
>DATBGF010000216.1:0-7325 GCA_036558145.1 Acidimicrobiales bacterium | reverse complement strand
CCAGGTTGCGCCCCAGCCCGTGGAACAGGGCCGTCGGCAGCCCGTAGGTCGCTGCGTAGCGGGCCTCGTGGAACGCGGCCTCGGCCCGCGAGTCACAGACCTGGAGCACCCAGGCCCGGTCGGCGTGCTCCTGGTTGATCCGCACCCGGAGCCCCTGCTCGAACTGGCCGGGCGCCACCGGGCGCACGCTCTTCGTGAGCCCGACGCGGAAGCCGCGGTCGATCCGCTCCATCAGGTAGACGACGTACCGGTCCCGGTCGAGCGCAGGATCGGCGAGGACGATGTGGTGGGGCGTGCCCCGCAACACGTGGCCACCCGCCCGGATCGTGTACATCCGCCCGGCATAGGTGCCGGGCCGCACTGCGGTGACCCGGGCGGCCACATCCGTTCCGGCGGCGCCGACGCCCCTCACCGTGTCGCCCTCGGCGAGAGTCTCGATGGCGCGGGGACCGGTGGGCGTGGCTATGGACGTGCCGGGCGTGAGGCACTGATCCTGATCGCCGACCACGCAGACGTTGCGGTGGTCGGCGGCGAGGAGGAGGACGAGGTCGTTCTGAACCCGGTTGGTGTCCTGGTACTCGTCGACCAGGATGTGCTTGAAGCGCTGCTGGTAGTGCTGGAGGACCTCGGGGTGCTCGCGGAGCAGGCGCAGGGCGTGGCCGAGGAGGTCGTCGAAGTCCATGCTGCCGGCGCGGAGCAGGCGGTCCTGATATTCGCGGAAGACGTCGGCGATCTTGCGCTCGAACAGGTTGCCGGCGCGCTGGGTGTAGGCCTCGGCGTCGATGCCGTCGTTCTTGGCCGCGCTGATGGCGGCGTGGACCGAGCGGGGTGGGAAGCGCTTGGTGTCGAGGCCCAGGTCGCGGATGACGTAGCCGGTGAGCCGGACCGCGTCGGCCTGGTCGTAGATCGTGAACGAGCGGGGGAAGCCCAGCTTGTCGGCGTCTCGCCGCAGGATGCGGACGCAGGCCGAGTGGAACGTCGACACCCACATCTTGGACGCCACCGGACCGACGAGGGCCGCCACCCGGGACTTCATCTCGTCCGCGGCCTTGTTCGTGAAGGTGATGGCCAGGATCTCGAAGGGGCTGACGCCCTCCTCGCGGATCAGGTGCGCGATCCGGTGGGTCAGGACCCGGGTCTTGCCCGACCCCGCGCCCGCCACGACCAGCAGCGGGCCGCCGGCGTGGGTGACCGCGTCGGACTGGACCGGGTTGAGCCCGTCGAGCATGCCGAACGGGTCGGCCGAGTCGCCGCTCGAGGCGGCCGGGTCGCCGGCGGGGCGCGGATCGGGAGGTGTCATCGCCCACCCCATCGTAGGGGCCGCCTGCGACAGCCAGAGGGACGGCCAGAGGGCATGCTGGGGTCATGACCGAGGTCGAGCGAGTCCCCTACGACGAGTTCTCGATGTTCCACGAGAACGCGGCCGAGTTCGGCCTGCCCTACGACGGCCCGCCCACCGTCCGGCGGGAGGAGGTCGAGGTCGAGCCGGGGCGCCGCCTGAGCGCGCTGGTGTGGGGCGACGGGCCGCCCGAGCTGGTCCTGCTGCACGGCGGGGCCCAGAACGCCCACACGTGGGACACCGTCGCCATGGCGCTCGACCGGCCGCTGGTGGCCCTCGACCTGCCCGGCCACGGCCACTCGGACGGCGGGCGGCAGGGCGCCGACCGCGTCGAGGGCAACGCGGCCGACGTGGCCGCGGCCGTCCGGGCGCTGGCACCCGAGGCCCGGGCCGTCGTCGGGATGTCGCTCGGCGGCGTCACCACGCTCGGGCTGGCCGGGTACGCCCCCGAGCTGGTCCGCTCGATCGTGCTGGTGGACATCACGCCCGGGGTCGACCACCAGAAGGCGAGCTCGATCATCGCCTTCGTCAACGGTCCGGCCAGCTTCGACAGCTTCGACGACCTGCTGGCCCGCACCATCGCCTTCAACCCCACCCGCACCGAGTCGTCGCTGCGCCGGGGCATCCTCCACAACGCCGTGCAGCGCGAGGACGGGTCCTGGGTCTGGCGCTACGCCCGCCACCGCGAGGCGCTGGGCGGCGGGGAGGGCGGCGAGGCCGGGGGGATCGACTTCGGCGGCCTGTGGGACGTCGTGTCGGGCCTCACGGTGCCGGTGATGCTGGTGCGCGGGATGCTGCCCCAGTCGGTCGTGTCCGACGCCGACGAGGCCGAGCTGGTCCGCCGCCGCCCCGACGCCCGCATCGAGCACGTCGAGGGCGCCGGCCACAGCGTGCAGGGCGACAAGCCGGTCGAGCTGGCCGCCCTCATTGCCGACTTCGCGCCGTGACATGCAAGGATCGGCGCCCGTGAAGCTGGACAAGCTGACCGGGACGGACGGGTTCGTCGTCGTCGACCTGGCCGACGCCACCACGTCGGTCGGCATCGTCCGCCTGGCGCCGAAGGTGCTCCGGGAGGGCGTGGAGCTGCTCGCCCGCTCGGTCACCTACACGTTCGCCTCGTTCGGCATCGCCGGCCACGGCGGCGCCTCG
Source organism: Acidimicrobiales bacterium (assembly GCA_036558145.1). GTDB lineage: Bacteria > Actinomycetota > Acidimicrobiia > Acidimicrobiales > VFJN01 > ZC4RG19. The sequence continues at coordinate 4,837 of DATBGF010000216.1, read as the reverse complement.
GGCGCCATCAACGCCAAGCCGGAGGCCCGGGACGACGCCGTCGCCGCCTTCGTCGACGAGATGCGGGAGCGGGCCGAGGCCGGCCGCCTCGTGCTGGCCCCGGGCACCGGGCTCAGTGCGGACGACCTGGCCCCGCTGGGCTGGGGCGATCCCGACGCCGCGCTGACCGCGGCCGGCGCCCTGGCCGCGGCTCGGGTGGCCGGGCCGACCGACTGGCGCACCGCAGCCGTGGTGGGGACCGGCCCGGTGGGCGCGGCGGCCACCGCCCAGCTGGACGAGGCCGGGGCCACGCTGGCCGAGCCCCGGCTCGACGCCGAGTGCGACGTGCTGTTCGTGGCGGGCAAGGCCGGCGTGCTCGACCACACCGCGGCCGAGGGCGTGCAGGCCCGCACCATCGTCCCCCTGAGCCCGGTCCCGGTGACCGCCCGGGCGCTGGCGGTGCTGCGCAAGGCCGACCGGGTCGTGATCCCCGACTTCCTGTCCACCGCGGCCCCGCTGCTCGCCACCTACGACGGGAACGGGGACGGCGGTGACCCGCTGCAGCGGATCCACGCCGCGGTCACCGACCTCGCCGGCGAAGGCACCGGCCTGTGGCTGGCCGCCGCCCTGCGGGCCGAGGAGAACCTCGCCACCTGGACCGGCGAGAAGCCCTTCGGCCGCCCGCTGGCCTAGGCCGGGGGGCGCTCGGCGGTCAGCGCATCCTCCAGGCGGGCCGCGGCCTGCTCGCGCCGGGCGATGCGGCGCCGGCGGCGATGGTGGACGGCGACCGCGGCCACGACCAGCAACGCCCCGACGACCAGGGCGCCGAGCAGCACGACCCACAGCGGCAGCGTGAAGTCGAACCACAGCCAGTCGAAGTCGGTGGGCTGGCCGTTCTGGACCAGGAAGATGAACGAGGCCGTGGCCAGGACGAGGCCGAGGGCCGCGCCGGCGTTGAAGGCCCGCTCGGGCCGGGTCCGCACCTCCCGCAGGTCACTGGCCAGCGCCGCCGGCGGCCGCGCCGGATCGTCCCTGGGCAGCGGATCCGACTCCGACGGCACATGCGTCACGACCCGAGGGCTACCCGCCACGGTGGGCGGTCAGTCAGGCCGTGAGCAGGCGCTTGCGGAACAGGTCGAGGACCTGGTCCAGCGCGTCCCGGGTGGGGTGGCCGGGCTCGTCCACCAGGTCCCGGGTGAGCACCGAGTGGGCCTGCTTGCGGATGTCGTGGGCGTTGCCGGCCGAGGAGTCGATCTCGACGCCCACGAACGCATCGCCCAGCTCCTCCCGCAGGCGGGCGAAGCGCTCGGGCGGGGAGGCGATGTCGCCGGTGAAGCGCACGCCCAGGACGTCCACACCTGCGGCCGTGCGCTCCTTGACCCGGGCCAGGTCGGCGGCGTCGATCCCCAGGTCGCAGCGGCGGCGCTTGCGGATCGGGAACGGCAGCGACGGCTGGCTGAGCACCGGCGCCACGACGGTGTCGTCCACCATCATGGCCAGGGCGAACCCGCCCGTCAGGCACATGCCGACCGCGCCGACGCCGGGCCCGCCGCAGCGCTCGTGCTCGTGGCGCGCCAGGGCCCGCAGCCAGACGGTGACCGGTGACGTGCGGCCCGTCGCCATGGTCGCGAACTCCCGGGAGATGCACGCCCACGTGATCGTGCTGATCGAGTTGAGGACGGACTCCTGCCGGCCCGGCTCGCCGAACAGGTGGGGCAGCACGGCGGTGCAGCCGATGGCCGCCACCCGGTCGGCGAAGGCCAGCACGTCGGGCGTGATGCCCGGGATCTCCGCGATCACGATGACGGCCGGGCCCTCGCCCCGCCGGTAGACGCGGCGCTCCTTGCCGTCGTGGGTGAACGTGTCGGCGGCGTAGTCCTCCAGCGGCATGGCGGGACGGTAGCGCCGTATACTCGCCCGCCATGTCTCAAGTCGGGACGGGGGTCCCGTCTGCCGTCGAGGCGGAAGCGGCTGGGGACCTCGGCGACCCGTCGGACCAGCCGGTTCGCGCCTGGTACGAGCGCCGCCTCCTGGTCGGCGGCGGCCTGTTCGCGCTGATCGCGCTGCCGCTGGTGGTGGCGTCGATCGCGCTGCGCCGGCCGGTCTGGTACCCGGTGCTCGACATGGCGATGACGGAGTTCCGGGTGCGGGACGTGGGCACCCGCCACACCCCGCTCATCGGGCTGCCGGGCCGGATCGGTCCCCGGTTGGAGGAGCAGGGCAGCCACCCGGGACCGCTGAGCTTCTACCTGCTGGCGCCCGTGTACCGCGCCCTGGGGTCCTCGGCGTGGGCGCTGCTGGTCGGCGCCGCGGTGCTGAACCTGGCCGCGCTGGGCAGCGCCATCGCCATCGGCGTGCGCCGGGGCGGGGCCGCCCTGGGCGCGGGCGTGGCCGCCGTGCTGGCCCTGCTGCTGGTGGGCTACGGGCCGACCATGCTCACCGAGCCGTGGAACCCGTACCTGCCGCTGCTGTGGTGGGTCGTGCTGCTGCTGGCCGTGTGGGCGGTGGCCTGCGGGGACGTTGCGATCCTGCCGGTCGCCGTGTTCGCGGCGACGCTGTGCGCCCAGACCCACGTGTCCTACCTCGGGCTCGTCGCCGTCGTGGGCGCGCTCGCGGTCGTGGCCGTCGTGCTCGCCTGGCGGCGGGCCCCGTCCGGCTCGCCGGAGCGGCGCCGCGTGGTGCGCTGGTCGGCGCTCTCGGCGGGGATCGCCCTGGTGCTGTGGCTGCCGCCGCTGGTCGACCAGATCGTGCACGACCCGGGCAACCTGCGGGCGATCTACGACCACCTGGCGACCCCGTCCGAGCCACCGCTCGGTCCGGTCCGGGCCGTCAAGCTCGTCCTGCTCCACCTGAACCTGCCCGCCTTCGTGGTGCGGGACTCCAGCTGGGTGGGGGCGCTGCCCGATCCGTCGGCCGACCCCCGCGGGTCGGTGATCCCCGGCCTGGTGGTCCTCGCCCTCTGGGCCGCCGCCGTCGTGGTGGCCTGGCGCCTGCGCCACCGGGCGCTGCTGTGGCTGCACCTCGTGGTGGCGGTCGGCCTGGTCGCCTCGGTCGCCTCGACGAGCCGGATCTTCGGCAAGGACTGGTACTACCTCACCCTGTGGGCCTGGGGCGTGGCGGCGCTGCTGGCGCTGGCGATCGGCTGGACGGCCGTCGCCTTCGTGGCCGACCGGGTCGGACCGGACCGGCGAGCCCGCGTGACCCGAGCGGTCACGGTCGGGCTGACCGGCCTCGTCGCGGTGGCCTCGATCGGGCTCGCCGTCGGCGCGGTGAACACGACGCCGCCGGACTCGCGGCTCTCGACCACCATGGCGGCGGTCCTGCCCGACACGGTGGCCGCCCTGGAGCGCGGCGAGGGCCCCGCAACCGGCCGCGACGGCCGCTACATGGTGTTCTTCAGCGACACGATGTACTTCGGGTCCCAGGCCTACGCCATCGTCGACGAGCTGGAGCGCAAGGGCTTCGACGTGGGCATGCCCGACCTGTTCCACGTGCCGGTCACCCGCCAGCGGGTGGTGGACGCGGACGGCGCCACCGCCGCCATCGTCATCGCCAACGGCAAGAACATCGAGCACCTGCGCGAGCAGCCGGGCGCCGTCGAGGTGGCGCACGTCGATCCTCGGGACGACGAGGGCCGCGCCGAGTACGCCCGGGTCCGCGCCGCGCTGACGAGCGAGCTGGAGCGCGACGGCCTGGACGAGCTGGTGCCCCACGTCGACGGCAACCTCTACGCCCTCGCCATCGACCCCCGCGTGTCCGAGAGCGTGCTGCGCAAGACCGCCCGGCTCCTGGAGCTGGGCTCGCCGACCGCGGTGTTCCTGGCCCCGGCGGACGTGGCGGTCTGATCAGGCCGCGCTGAGGCGGGTCAACCCGGTCCAGACCTCCAGGGGATGGACGGCCGTGGCCCGCACCGTGGAGCCGTCGCCTTCGGGGTCGAGCCGGTCGATGCCGCCGCCGTCGTGCCAGGCCAGGACCAGGACCGACGCCAGCGGACCGCCGAGGCCGGCGGACCAGCGCAGGTCGGCGAGGCCGACAGGTCTGCCCGGCGCGGACGCGAGCGCCACGAGCTCGGACCACTCCGTCGGACCGGAGCCGGCCACCGGCGGCCCGGGCCGGCTGGGCAGTGCCAGGAGCTCGGACACGATCCGGCCGGCCGCCGCCGGGCGGGGATGCCAGCGCAGCTCCTGCACGGCCTCGGGAGCGGGACCGCCGGGCAGCACGACCACACCACCGGCGCCGACCATGATCTCGACCACCGGCCACGCCCGGCCGTGCCAGCGGCGCAGTGCCCCCCAGCCCCGGACAGTGGCCAGCGTGCGCAGCACCGGCGACAGCAGGGGATGGGGCTCGCCCCGCTCCATCGCCCCGGCCGCCTCCAGCGCCCGAACCGCCTCCGGCGCGGCCGCCCGCCCCGCGACCACGTCGGCCAGTGCCCCGAGCTGCACCCGGGTGAGGGCCAGGCGCCCGCTCGCCTCGTCCACGGCCGTGGTCACAGGGCGGGGGCGGGACGCAGGGAGCGGACCGCGGCCAGCAGGTCGGGGGAGACCGTGGGCCAGTCGGGGTCGGCGCACGAGCCGGTGGCGACCACGGCGGAGCCGTCGCCGGGCCAGAGGTGGCGCTGCACGATGGTGAGGTCGAGGCCGAGGTGGTCGATCGCCAGGGCGAGGTCCAGGGCCGGGACCGGCCCCCGGGTCAGCTCGGCGTGGACCAGGTGGCCGGCGTAGGTGGCGTGCAGGCCCGCGAGCTGGGTCGCGGCGTAGGCGTCGAGCGTGGTGGGGCCCGGGGTGAGCGTGCGGTCGACCACCAGCGTGGGCCGGACCGGGCCGGGGTGGCTCCCGCAGCGGGCCATGAGGGCGTG
>DATBGF010000215.1:0-11427 GCA_036558145.1 Acidimicrobiales bacterium | reverse complement strand
TCACCCATCCGGATTCCGGTCGCAAACACCTCGGTCATGCCGGTCAGACCTCCCCAGCCCCGATTTCTCATCGGTTCCCGAGCGCGATTGACACCGGCGGTGCGTCGAGGAGGCTTGTGTCATGACGAAGGCCGGGGAAGCCGCAGCCGAGTACCGGCGCCGGGCGGACGCGTTCGAGCGCCTCGTCGCCGCCACACCCGCCGATCGCTGGGCGTCGCCGTCGCCCTGCGAGGGCTGGAGCGCGGCGGACGTCGTCGTCCACGTCGTCGACTTCTCCGCCCAGGTCCTGCACGAGCAGGCCGGCATCGACGACGCGCCCCGCTTCGCCGACTTCGGGACCCCGCTCGACGCGTTCCGGGCCACCCGGGCGGCCGTCGAGCGACTGCTCGACGATCCCTGCACGCCCGACAAGGTGGCGACCTACGTCCGGTGGTCCCTCGGCTTCGACCTGCCCCAGCACGGGTGGGACCTCGCCATGGCGACCGGTCAGGACGCCACCATCGCCCCCGAGGAGCTCGCCATCATCTGGGGCTCCGGCGACCCGGAGGCGTTCGAGCAGGCGTTCGGCTGGCAGCGGGCCCAGGGCTGGTACGGCGCACCGGTGACGGTCCCGGACGACGCACCGCTGCAGGACCGCGTCCTCGCCCTGCTGGGCCGGGACCCCTACTGGAGCGCGCCATGACCGGCACCGTCGCCCTCCTGCGCCAGGCGTGCGAGGGGCCGCTGTGAAGCACCGGGTGATCGAGGTCCAGGGCGCGGCCGAGCACAATCTCGCGGGCATCGACGTCGCCTTCGGCCCCGGGTTGACCGCGGTCGTGGGCGTGTCGGGCTCCGGCAAGTCCTCGCTGGTGTTCGACACCGTCTACAACGAGGCCAGGCGGCGGTTCATGGAGACGCTCGCGCTCGGCTCGCCCTGGCTGCGGGTGCCGCCGGCGAACGTCCGGCGCATCACCGGGCTGGGCCCGGCCGTGTCGATCGCCCAGAACGTCCTGAACCGCAACCCGTCGTCGACGGTCGCGTCGTCGACCGGGATGCACCCCTTCTTCCGGATCCTCTACGCGCGCTTCGCCGACGTCGCCTGCCCTCGCTGCGCCCGCCCGGTGCGGGCGCTGTCGGAGGAGGAGCGGCTGACCGCGGTGCTCGACCTCCTTGCCGCCCACGACGGCGACGGGATCGACGTCGAGGTGGCGCTGGTGCACGGCCTGGCCGGGTCCCACGCCCGCCTGCTCGCAGGGGCCCGGGACCTGTTCGACCGGATCGTCGTGGACGGCCGGCCGTGGCGCGGCCGCGTCCTCGATCCCGAGGAGGCCCACGACATCGTCGTGCGTGTCGGACGCATCGGGCCCGGCGACCCGCCGCGGGACGTGCGGGCGCTGCTGGAGCGGGCCGACGCGGTCGGATCGGCCGGCATCCTCGTGGCCGGCCGGTCGCTGCTGAGCGCGCCCGTGTGCCCGGGGTGCGGCGCGTGGGTGCGCCCGCTCGAACCGGCGGCGTTCCAGCCCGGGGTGGCGGACACGTCCTCCCATCGCATCGCCGGCACCACGTTCGACGAGCTCATGGCCTTCACGATCGACGCCGCCGCCGCCTTCGTCGACGAGCTGGCCGGCCTGGCCCCGGCCCGTCGGGTCCAGCACGAGCTCGACCGGCGGCTGGGCCCGCTGCGCCGGCTGGGCCTCGGCTACCTGACGCTCGATAGGCCCATGCCGACCCTGTCGCGGGGCGAGGCGCAGCGCACCCGCCTAGCGGTCGTCCTCGCCGGCCGGCTGGAAGACCTGCTCCACGTGCTCGACGAGCCGACGATCGGCCTGCACCACACCGACCTCGCCCGGCTGCTCGACGCCATCGCGGGCCTGCCCGGCCCGGTCGTGATGGTGGAGCACGACCGCACCGCGATCGCCCTGGCGGACGACGTGATCGAGGTCGGTCCGGGCGGCGGGGACGCGGGCGGCCGGCTCGTCTTCCAGGGACCTCCGGCGGCGTTGTGGAAGGCCGCCACGCCGTCGGGCCACAGCTTCTCGACCGACACCCCGATCACCCGCACCCGGCGCGAGCGCGGGACCGAGGCGATCCGGGTCACCGGAGCGGTCGCCCGCAACCTGGCCGGCTTCGACTGCGAGGTCCCCCTCGGCCTCCTCACCGTCGTGACCGGCCCGTCGGGCGCGGGCAAGACGACGCTCCTGCGGGACGTCCTGCTCGCTTCGCTCTCGGGTGGCGAGGCCCAGGGGTGTGCCGCCCTCGCGGCGCCGCGGCTGCGGGCCGTCTCCGTCGACCAGGCCCCGCTCGGGAACAACCCGCGCTCGAACCCCGCCACCTACACCAAGGTCTTCGACCGGATCCGCACGCTGTTCGCCAACGAGAGCGGGCGGTCGGTGTCCGAGTTCACGTTCAACCGGGCCGAGGGCGCCTGCGCGGCGTGCGAGGGCATGGGCGCGATCGAGGTCAAGCTGCCCTACGTCGCCTCGACGTGGATCACCTGCGACGCATGCGACGGCACCCGCTTCCGGCCCGAGTCGCTCACCGCGACGTGGAACGGCCGCTCCATCGCCGACATCCTCGACCTCAGCGTGGACGAGGCCTGCGAGCTCTTCGCCCAGGACCGCACGACGGCCCGAGCGCTCCACGCCCTGCGCCAGGTCGGCCTCGGCTACGTCAAGCTGGGACAGCCGTCACCGAGCCTGTCCGGCGGCGAGGCCCAGCGCGTCCGCCTGGCCCGCGAGCTGACCCGGGCCAAGGCCGGTGACCTGGTCCTGCTGGACGAGCCCTCGACCGGGCTGCACCCGGCCGACCTGGCCCGGCTGATCGCCGTGCTCGACGGGCTCACGGCCACCGGGTGCACGGTCGTCGTGGTCGAGCACCAGCCCGACCTCGTCGCCGCGGCGGACTGGATCATCGACCTCGGTCCCGGCGGGGGACCGGACGGCGGTCGGCTCCTGCACTGCGGCCCGCCCCGCCCCGGCGGTCGCCCCGCCGCCGCCCGCCCCCGGGCCCGGCCGAGGACGCGGCCCCGCGCCACCGGCGCCATCCGGATCGAAGGAGCACGCGCCCACAACCTCCGCTCGGTCGACGTCGACTTCCGCAAGGGCGCGTTCACCGTGGTCACCGGCGTGTCGGGATCGGGGAAGTCCTCGCTGGTCGGCGACGTCCTCGCGGCAGAGGCGAGTCGCCGGCTGCTCGAATGCCTGTCGGTCTACGAGCGCCAGTCGGCACAGGAGGGCCCGGAGGCGCCGGTCGACGCCATCGGGGGGCTGGGGCCGGCACTCGTCGTGGACTCGAACACCAGGCCCGAGGGCGACGACCGGGGGCGGGCCACCGTGGGGCGGTCGAGCGAGCTCGACCGGCTCGTAGCCGTCCTGCTGGCCCGGGCCGGCGAGCGGCGGTGCCTCGATTGCGGCGGGCCCATGACCCGGACGTCGCCGGCGGCGGAGGCGCCGTGGCGCTGCGACGGCTGCGGCGCCGAGGGCGTCCCCATCGAGCCGCGCCACATCGTCGGCTCGCCCCTGTCGTTGTGCCACGGCTGCCTCGGGCGCGGCTTCCAGCGCAGGTTCATCGAGGCGAAGCTCATCCGCCGGCCCGAGGAGCCGGTGTGCGGCCGGTGCCTGCACTCGCCCGGCTACTACCCGAAGAACTACATGTGCACGCCCGGCACCGGCATGCACCCGCACCTGCTCGCGTTCGCCGAGCGGCACGGGTTCGACCCCTACACCACACCGTGGGCCGAGATGTCCGACACGGCCCGCCACACCTTCATCTGGGGCGACCCGGAGCCGTTCGACGACGGGGCGCGGCCCAACGAGTTCGATCCGACACTCGGGCAGACCACCAAGGGGTGGACGTGGCGCGGCCTGCACCGCCTGGCGTTCAACGACATCGGCGGCCGGTACTCCGAAGGCGGGCCGTGCGGCCGCTGCCACGGGCGGCGGCTCCGGCCCGAGTACCTCGCCATCCACCTGGGCGGGCACGACCGTGCCGACCTGTTCGCCATGCCCCTGGTCCGGCTCGACGACGTGCTCGCGGCGCTGCCCGCTCCGTCCGACCCCGTCGCCGCCGACGCGCTGGGGACGACCCGGCGGCGGCTCCGCTTCCTCCGCCAGGTCGGCCTCGGCTACCTCCACCTCGACCGCGCCAGCTGGACCCTCTCGGCCGGCGAAGCCCAGCGCGTGAAGCTGGCCTCGGTGCTCGGTGGGGGGCTCCTCGGCATGACCGTGATCCTCGACGAGCCGTCGCGCGGGCTGCACCCCCGCGAGGTCGCCGCGCTCGGCGAGACGCTGGCGGAGCTGCGTGACGCCGGGAACACCGTCATCGCCGTCGAGCACGACCCGGTGCTGATCCGCGCCGCGGACGACGTCGTCGAGGTCGGCCCCGGCGCCGGCGGGCGCGGCGGCCGCATCGTCGACGTCACCAGCGACGAGTCGGTCACCCGCCCGCTGCTGGCCGGGACCGCGCCCCGCTACCGGCGCCGCGAGCGGCGGCCGCCGGCCGGGTGGATGCACGTGCGCGGCGCGCGGGAGAACAACCTGCGCGGCGACGACGTCGCCCTGCCGCTCGGCGTGCTCGCCGGCGTGTGCGGCGTGTCCGGGTCGGGGAAGTCGTCGCTCGTCGTCGACACGGTCGGGCTGGCGCTGGCCCCGCCCAAGGTGACGACGTCCATCGCCTACCGGGATCGCATCGAGGCCGGGGCCCACGACGGCATCGAGGGAGCGCCGGCGCGTGTGCTCGTCGCCGACCAGGGGCGCGAGGCCGTGGCCTCGGCCGGCGCATATCTCGGCATCGTCCCCGCGCTGCGCCGCGCCTACGCGGCCAGCGACGTCGCCGAGTCCGCGGGGATCAGCGAGGCCGACATCAAGGGCGGCTGCGATCTCTGCGGCGGCCGGGGCAGCTGGCGGGAGCGGATGTGGTTCCTCCCCGCGGTCACCCACGCCTGCGACGCCTGCGGCGGCACGGGCTACCGGCGCGAGGCGGCGTCGCTGGTCCTGCGGGGACACACCCTGGCCGAGGTCGAGGCGCTCACGCTGGACGAGGTGGCCGGCATCTTCGGGGACGTGGCCGCCGTCGGCCGGGCGTGCGACGCGGCGGCTCGGGTCGGCCTCGGCTATCTCGTCGTACGCCAGCCGGGATGGAGCCTCTCGGGCGGGGAGGCGCAGCGGCTGAAGCTGGCCAGGGAGCTGGGCAAGCGGACCGCGGCGCGCACGCTGTACCTGCTCGACGAGCCGACGGTCGGGCTGCACGTCGACGACGTCGGCGTCCTCGTGACGGCGCTGGACGAGGTCGTCGCGTCGGGCAGCACGGTCCTCGTGGTCGAGCACCACCCCGACCTGCTCGCGGCCTGCGACTGGCTCGTCGAGCTCGGCCCCGGCGGCGGGCCGGACGGCGGCCGCGTGATCTTCGCCGGCACGCCGGAGGACCTCGCCGAGGCCGGCACGCCGACCAGCCCCTACGTGGCGGAGGCCCTGGCGTGAACGTGCTCCTCCTCGCCGACGCGTCGCCATCGCTGCGGGCCCGAGCGCTGGTGGAGCTCGACGGTGCGGGCGAGTCCGACCCCGACGTGGCGCGCCTGCGGGCCCAGATCGTGTCGAGCCCGGAGGTCGCGGACGCCCTCGATGGCTTCGACCGGGCCGGCCCGCGGCAGCTGGCCTACCTGCTCTGCCGGCTCGCGTACCTCGACTACCACGGGCCCGAGGTCGCATCGGCCGCCGAGGCGCTGTTCGCCCAGCAGCGGAAGGACGGATCCTGGCCGCTGTTCCCGGAGGACGACGAGCGCGTCGCGCCGTCGCCCCGCCGGCGGGCGCAGCCCGCGGTCCGCCCGCGGTCCGAGTCGTGGCAGATGATCCCGCAGCAGACGTCGATCCCGCTGCGCGGCCTGGCCGCGGCCGGCTACGCCACCGACCCGCGAGCCGAGCGCGGCTACGACTGGCTGCTGGCCCAACGGCTCGACGACGGCGCCTGGCCCGGCGACATCAAGGCCGATCACGGCCGCTCGATGGGCACGCCCGGCTACCGCAAGCTGCCCCGGAGCGGGGGCTGCCGCTCGGCCACGACGGGCGCGCTCGCCGCCCTCGCCCTGCACCCGGAGCGGCGCACGACCGGCGCCGCCCACGATGCGCTCGACCACCTCCTGGCCCGGGAGACCCGCGACCAGTGGAGCCTCGGCCACGAGGTGGCGCGCCTCCTCGGCTTCGAGCGCGCCCGGGGCGTGCTCACCTTCTACGCCACGTTCGACCTGGCGTTCCTGCTCGACCTCGCCAGCCGCTGCGGCGTCGCCCCCGACGAGCCGCGGGTGGCCGAGCTGGTCGAGTTCCTCGCCTCCCGGCGCGGCCCGTACGGGCTCTGGGAGCACCCGGGCCACCCGCAGCTGTCCCGCTGGCTCACCTTCGACCTGGACGCCAGCCTCGCCCGCCTCCAGGCCGGCGACTGGGCGGGCACCGGAAGCACCGACCGGGTGTCCCTGCGCGCCTACCCCAAGCGGCGGCGCCGCCACTGACGCGCGCTGCCGCGTCAATGTTTCTTGACGAACGGACACCGTCAATCTACGTTGACGGATGTGGCTGAGGCAACGAGATTGGCCCAGGCGGCGGGGAGCAAGGATCCCTCCGTCGGCCTGCGGGCCGTGTCCGCACTGCGACGGCTCCTGGAACAGCTCGAGGCGCTGCAGGTCGCGAACGCCCGCGCGGCCGGCTGGTCATGGCAGGAGATCGCATCCGCCCTCGGCGTGACCAAGCAGGCGGCGCACCAGAAGCACGGTCGGAGCTAGGTCGGATGTACGAGCGCTTCACCGACGAGGCACGCGATGCCATCCTGGGCGCCCAGGTCGAGGCGCGCGCCCTGGCGCACGACCACGTGGGCACCGAACATCTGCTGCTCGGCGTGCTGGACCTGCCCGGTCGCGGTGTCCTCGCCGAGCTCGGGGTCACGCTCGACGGCGCCCGGGCCGAGGTCCAGCGCCTCGTGAGCGGGCCGGAGACGGGACTGAGCGACGACGACGTCGAGGCGCTGCGATCGATCGGGATCGATGTGGACGAGATACGCCGGCGGGTCGAGGAGACCTTCGGTCCGGGCGCCCTCGACGCTCCTGTCCGGCGACCACCAGCCGAGTCCCGTTCGTTCGGACCTCCCTTCACGCCCGAGGCGAAGCACGCCCTGGAGGGAGCGCTCCGGGAGTCGCTGCAACTCGGCCATCGCGAGATCGGGGCCGACCACCTGGTTCTGGCGCTGGCCGCGTCCGGCGGGCTCGCCGCCGACATCCTGCGCAACCTCGGCGCCGACCCGACCGAGGTCCGCACTCGGGTGCTCGCACGGATGGGTCGGGCCGCCTAAGGAATGCGGGGCTAGACGACGCAGTCGTAGCCCGTCACCGTGGCGGTGCGGCTGCGGGCCCGGTTGCCCGCGGCGTCGACGGCCTCGACGAACACCGTGTTCGGGCCCTCGGTGGTCAGCCTCAGGTCGCCCCAGGCTGTCGTGTCGCTCCCCCGGTCCAGGACGCCGATGAACCGGCCGTTGGCGAACGCCTCGTAGCGCAGCTGGGGCTCGGGGGTCACGTTGTCGGTGCTGCGCTGGGCCCCGACGTAGAGCGTCCAGCAGAAGAAGCCCTGGGCGTAGACGATCACGGGCGCGCTCGGCGGTGTGATGTCCGCGGGTGCGGCTTGGGCGGCGGTCGCGGCCGCCGGTGTGAGCAGCGTCGCCACCAGGGCGGCTGCGGCGGCCAGCTTCAGAGGTCGGTGCGTCATTGCCCCTCCTGAAAGACGTGGGGAGTTGCTTCTGGAAGGACCCTTTCCCCGCCCAGAGCCGTTCTAAAACATAGAAAGCTTGACTAAAGAGGCTCGTTCCGTTTCTATGGTCGATAACAACCGTTTTTAGAGAGGAGCGCTCGTGACCACGGCATTCGTGCTCTCCGGAGGCGGCAGCCTCGGTGCCGTCCAGGTCGGCATGCTGCGTGCCCTCGCCGACCACCGGATCGAGCCGGACCTGCTCGTCGGCGCCTCGGCCGGTGCGCTCAACGCCGCGTTCGTGGCCGGCGAGGGGTTCAGCCACGCCACCATCGACCGGCTGGCGGAGATCTGGACCGGGCTGCGCCGCCAGGACGTCTTCCCCTTCGCCCTGCACCGCCACCTGCTGGCCCTGGCCGGCGCTCGCCCGTCGCTGTGCTCGCCCGAAGGACTGCGGCGGCTCATCGCCGGCCATGTCGGCTACCGGCGCCTGGAGGATGCGGCGCTGCCGCTCCACGTCGTGGCCACCGACGTGCTGTCGGGCAACGAGGTCACGCTGTCCGAGGGTGATCCGGTCGCCGCGGTGCTCGCCTCCGCGGCCATCCCCGGCGTGTTCCCCACCGTGGCCGCCGGCGACCTCACGCTGTTCGACGGGGGCGTCGCCGACAACACCCCGATCAGCCAGGCCGTCGAGCTCGGGGCGGACCGGGTCGTGGTGCTGCCCGCCGGAGTGGCGTGCGCGCTGGCGCAACCGCCCCGGTCGGCGCTGTCGACCGCGGTCCACGCGCTCACGCTGCTGATCGAGCAGCGTCTCGTCCTCGACGTGGCCGCCTACCACGACCGCGTCGAGCTGATCGTGCTGCCGCCGCTGTGCCCGCTGTCGGTGTCGTCGACCGACTTCCGCTCGGCGGGGTTGCTGATCGAGCGGGCGGCCACGGCGACGGACCGCTGGCTCGAGGCCGGCAACCACCGCCTGCCACACCCGGAGCGCTTCCTCTCGCTCCACGGGCACTCACCCCGGCTGGCGCACTCCCACAGCGGGATGTGACGCCGCCGCGACCGGTCCGCCTGCGGACGCGGCAGGCTGGTGGGCGATGGTCCCGCCCGTCCGCCACCTGCTGCGTGCCAAGGATCTCGCCGACGGCCGCTACTTCGAGCCGCTGACCGTGTCCGACCTCGCCCGGGTGGCGGGCCTGTCGCCGTCGCACTTCAGCCGGGAGTTCCGCCGGGCGTTCGGCGAATCGCCCCACCAGTACCTGCTGACCCGGCGCCTGGAACGGGCCGCGGCGCTCCTGCGCAACACCGACCGGCCGGTCACCGAGATCTGCTTCGCCGTCGGGCTGACCAGCATCGGCTCGTTCACGACCAGCTTCAGCCGCGTCTACGGCCTCGCCCCGCTGGCCTACCGCGCCTCGTTCCCGCCCGCCGAACGGCTGATCCGCATCCCCCGGTGCATGGCCCAGGCGTACGGCCGCCGCGAGAACCGCACGTTTCGAGAAGCGGTCCCCGCGGGGGCGTCCTTATCGTCCCTCCCGACCGAGGAGGACAGATGATCAAGATCGCCAACACACAGTTCTGGGTCCACGACCACGAGTCGGTGCTGGACTTCTACACCCGCACGCTCGGCTGGGAGGTGCGGGCCGACAACACGCTGGAGGAGTGGAACTTCCGCTGGCTCGTCGTCGGCCCGCCCGGGCAGGACGAGATCGGCTTGGTGCTCATGAAGATCCCCGGCCCGCCCATGCTGGACGAGGCCACCAGCGCCCAGCTCGCCGAGATCGTGGCCAAGGGCGCAGGCGGGACCCTGTTCCTGGAGACCGACGACTGCCAGGAGTCCTACGACGAGCTGTCGGCCCGGGGCGTCGTGTTCAACGACCCGCCCACCCCGCAGCCCTACGGCATCGACACGTCGTTCCGGGACCCGGCGGGCAACAACATCCGCCTCACCCAGATCATGGAGTTCTCGCTGGACCGGGGTCGGTGACCCGGTAGCTGAGGAACGCCATGCCGCTCGGGAAGCGGCGCTCGTCGACCAGCTCCAGCCCCAGGTACACGCCGTCGGGGATGGACCGCTTGCCCCCGCCCACCACGGCGGGGGCGAGCACGAGGTCGATCTCGTCGACCAGCCCGGCCCGCAGCGCCTGGGCCGCCAGCTCGGCCCCGCCGATCCCGAGGTCTCGGTCCGTCGACGCCTTGAGGTCCCGGACCGCGTCGGGGTCGAAGGACCGCTCGATGCGGGTCCGGGCGGTCACCGGCCGGTCGAGCGTGGTCGAGTAGACGACCTTGTCCGCCGCCTGCCAGATCTTGGCGTAGTCGCCGGTCACCGGGGACAGGGCGGCGAGCGAGGGATCGGTCTCCCAGACGGTCATGGCCTCGTACATCCGCCGGCCGTACAGGTAGGTGCCCGCGGACCGCACGTGGTCGTTGATGAACTGGTGGAGCTCCTCGTCCGGCTCGGCCCAGCCGAACTGGCCGTCGGCGTCCTCGCTGTAGCCGTCCAGCGACTGGATGGTGAAGTAGATGAGCCGGCCCATTGTCTTCCTCCTACGGGTCACAGGGTTGCGGAGGTTGAGACGGCGGCCCGCCGGAAAACTGTTCAGGCCTCCAGGGGGAGCGAGCCGGGCAGGCCGAACAGCGGGAACAGGCCCACGTCGTGGAAGGCGACCATCTCCGCGATGACGCCGTCCTCGATCCGCAGCACCCCGAGGGCGAACGGCCGGTACTCGGCGTCGCCCGGCAGCCGGCTGTAGACGGCCCCCGCCGGCTGGCGGTTGGCCCCCACGGGCACCGCGCGGAACCGCCCGACGTAGCCGGGGCCGTCGGGATCCCAGCTCGTGGCCAGGGCCGACAGCACCGAGTCGCGGCCCTGGAACCACACCGGCCAGGGCGGCATGGACGCGCGCACGTCCTCGGCCAGCAGCGCGGCGATTGCCTGCAGGTCGGCGCGCTCGAGCGCGTCCATGTAGTGGCGGACGACCGCCTGCTCCTCCTCGCTCGGTGGGGCGGGGGGCCGCCAGTCGGACCGGCGGTCCGGCAGCTCGGCCCGCAGGGTGGCCCGGGCCCGGTGCAGCGCGCTGTTGGCGGCGGCCACGCTCAGGTCGAGCTGGGCGGCGGCCTCCTTGGCCGGCCAGCCGGCCACGTCCCGCAGGATCAGCACCGCGCGCTGCGCCGGGGACAGGTGCTGCAGCGCAGCCAGGAACGCCAGCTCGACGGTCTCGCGGGCCACGACCGCGGCGCCGGGCTCGTCCTCGGCCGGAGCGACCGGCTCCAGCAGGCGGTCGGGGAACGGCTGCAGCCACAGGACGTCGGTGCGGGGTGCCGGGTCGACGGTGGGGTCCGACGGGGGGTGCAGGTCCGGGGGCAGGACCCGCCGGGCGCGCCCGTCGAGCGCGTCGAGGCAGGCGTTGGTGGCGATGCGGTACAGCCAGGCCCGCAGCGACGAGCGGCCCTCGAAGCCGCCCAGGTGGCGCCAGGCCCGCAGGAACGTCTCCTGGACCAGGTCCTCGGCGTCCTCGAGTGAGCCCAGCATCCGGTAGCAGTACACCCGCAGCTCGCGCCGGTGCGGCTCGACCAGGCCGGCGAACGCGGTCTCGTCCCCGCCGCGGGCGGCAACTAAGAGGTCGGCGACTGCCACTCGAATCCGGTCTCCCGCTGGTAGGCCTTCACGGCCTGGGTGATGGTGGGGAAGAAGTGTCGCGGATCGATCGTGTCCGTGAGCTCGTAGCGC
>DATBGF010000214.1:0-2047 GCA_036558145.1 Acidimicrobiales bacterium | reverse complement strand
CACCCGGCCAAATGGCCGCCTTCTCGGAAGGGGTGCCCCGTCGCCCTACAGCCGGCCGAGCGGCCATCTTCTCGGCGGCGAAGTGGCCACCCCGCCCCAGCCTGCTCACCGCCCAAGACTTCACGGCGGAGTGGCCACCGGCAGCCTCGGTCAAATGGCCAACTCGGCGGTCAATTGACCACGATGCCCTGCGGCGCCCCCCGTTGCCAATCGGCCGCGTCGCCGCGGCGATCACCCCGCCGCCCGCCGCACCCCCGGGCGCTGACGCGCCGCTTTGCGCCCCGAGGACGGCCGCCCCCGTCGGTTGAGCGGCCTCAGCTCTTGCCGACGAACTTGCTGATCGTCTCCTCGTCCGCCCCGGGGTCGCCGACCACGTAGGCCAGGCCGCCGATGTAGCGCGGCACGCCGGGGAGGACGAGGCGGTCCTTCGGGTCCTGCTTGAGCCGGGCCTGGAGCCACCCGAGCTTGATGAGGTCGAACGTGCCGAGGTCGGTGGTCAGCGACCGGATCACGTCGGCGCCCCGCCACGGCGCGTCGTAGAGGTGGCTCCAGGAGAGCACCTCGCCCTTGAGGCCGGCGACCAGCGCCTGCTGGCGCTTGGCCCGCTCGAAGTCGGTGTCGCACTTGCGCACGCGGGCGTAGGCCAGCGCCTGCTTGCCGTTCAGGTGGATCTCGCCCTTGCGGAACGTCACGTACTGACCGGCCTCGTAGTAGCAGTTGCGGAGGGGCGTCGGGTTGTTCACCGTGACCCCGCCGAGCGCGTCGACGGCCTTCGAGAGGCCCTTGAACTGGATCACCACGAGGTGGTTGATCGGGATGCCCGTGAGCCGCCGGACGGCGCGGATCATGAGCGACTGGCCGCCGTAGCGGAACGCCGAGTTGATCTTCCCGGTCCCGAGCCGGCCGAGGCCGAGCTGCGCGAAGTCGAACATGAAGTCGCGCGGGATCGACAGGTACTTGATGCGCCCGTTGTCGGGGTCGGTGCGCATGATGAGGATCGTGTCGGCGCGCTGGCCGGAGCGCAGGCGGCCCCCGTCGGACCCCAGGATCAGGATGTTCTGCGGCGAGCCCAGGATCCCGCCGCTCGGCTTGGCCAGCACCTTGCGGGCGTTCTTGGTGACCTTCGCGTTGGCGTCGTCGACCGCGCTATTGAGCGTCAGATAGCCCCAGACGCCCCACACCAGGAGGACGGCCAGGAGCAGGACCGCGACCCGCCAGGTCCACCCGAGGACGCTCAGCCCCCGCAGCGACCACCAGGGGCGCCCGCTTCGGGCCAGCGCACGGCGCGTGGAGCGGCTCGGCTTCGGCGGCCGGCGCTCACGCTCGCGGCCGGGGGCCCCGACCGCGGGCGGCTCGGCGGTCGCGGTCGCCGAGCGGCCCCCGCCGCCCCGGCGGGGCCGGGTCGGTCCGGCGTCCCGGTTGAGGGCGCGGAGGGCGTCGAGGCCCGCCTCGCGCTCGGCGGTGCCCCGCGCTCTGAAGCGGCGGTACGGCTTCGCTCGGGCCCCCATCGGCGGGCTATGGTAGCGGGCTGCGTCCCCGTCCCGGCTCGGGGTCGTCGCGAATACGGGGGCGGCACCGGCCGCCGGGGCGGGCCGCGGGGGGACGGGCGCGTGGCGGTCATCGGCGTCGACGTGGGCGGGACCAAGATGGCCGCCGGGCTGGTGGCGAGCGGCACGCGGGCGCTGTCCACGGCGCGGGCCGACACGCCGCCGCGCCAGGACGACCTCATCGAGGGCATCGTGCGGCTGGTCACCGAGCTCGCGGGCAGCGCGGAGGAGCCGGTCCGCGCCGTGGGGGTCGGGGTGCCGTCGCTCATCGACCGCGCGTCCGGGCGGGCGCTCATGACCGTCAACGCCGACCTCGCCGACCTCGAGGTGGGGCCGGCCCTGGAGGCGCGCCTGGGGCTGCCGACCGCCGTGGACAACGACGCCAACCTCGCCGTCCTCATGGAGCACCGGGCCGGAGCGGCACGGGGGCGCGGGACGGTCGTGATGCTCACGCTGGGGACCGGCATCGGCGGCGGGCTGGTCCTCGACGGCGTCGTCTT
>DATBGF010000213.1:0-12353 GCA_036558145.1 Acidimicrobiales bacterium | reverse complement strand
GACGTGGCGCTGGCCATGGTCCGGGCCTACAACGACTGGCACATCGAGGACTGGTGCGGCTCCCACCCCGGGCGCTTCATCCCCTGCTCGCTCCCGGCCATCTGGGACCCGCAGGTGCTGGCGGACGAGGTGAAGCGCACGGCCCGGATGGGCGCGAAGGCGGTCACGTTCTCCGAGAACCCGTCCAAGCTTGGCTGGCCCAGCTTCCACTCCGACCACTGGGACCCGTTCTGGCGCACGTGCTCGGACGAGGGCGTCGTCGTCTGCCTGCACATCGGCTCGTCCTCGCAGCTGGTGATCACCTCGCCCGACGCGCCCATCGACTGCCTGATCACGCTCACGCCCATCAACATCGTCCAGGCCGCGACCGACCTGATCTGGTCGCCCGTGCTGCGGGGGTTCCCGGACCTCGACATCGCCCTGTCCGAGGGCGGCATCGGCTGGATCCCGTACTTCCTCGAGCGGGTGGACTACAACTACCGCCGCCACCACGCCTGGACCGGGCAGGACTTCGGCGACAAGCTGCCGAGCGAGGTCTTCAACGAGCGCATCCTCACGTGCTTCATCGACGACAAGTTCGGAGTGGCCTCACGCCGGTTCCTGAACATGGACCGCGTGATGTGGGAGTGCGACTACCCCCACTCCGACTCGACGTGGCCCTTCGCGCCGGAGGAGCTGGCGACCAGCCTCGACGGGGTCAGCGACCACGACATCGACCGGATGACGCACCTCAACGCCATGAAGCACTTCGACTACGACCCGTTCAGCGTGCTGGGCGGCAAGGCCGAGTGCACGGTGGGAGCGCTGCGGGCCAAGGCCGCGGGCCACGACGTGGCGATCCGCTCGGTGGCGGCCGGCAAGGTGGGCCAGCACGCCGCCCGCTCGGTCGACCTCCCCGTCCCCGGCGGCTGATCCCCTCGGGCCCGTCGGCCCCGCCTAGGCGGGGTCGTCCAGGCGGGGGATGACCTTCGTGGCGACCAGCTCCAGGCTCTCCCACGCGAGGTCGGGGTCGAGGCCGCCCATCAGCGGGTGGAGCAGGAGCGCGCCGGTCTCGCGCACCATGGCCAGGCACTCGTCCGGGGTCACCACCAGGTAGTCGCCCCGGGTGCGCAGCGCGTCGGGGTCGTCGCATTCGGCGTAGGGGCCGCGGGCGTCCGAGCTCGTGAGCCAGCCGCCGTACGAGTTCGTCTCGTGCATGGCGTGGGGGGCGATGCGGGCCCAGGCCCGGTCGGGGTCGTCGGCCACGTGGACGAAGCGGGGGCCGTCGAGGGCGGGAGCCGGGCCGGCCTCGCGGCCGTGCTTCCGGCAGGCCTCGGCGTAGGCCGGCCACACGGAGCTGTCGACGGGGACGAAGCCGAGGCCGAGGCGGGCCGCCCGCCGGGCCGCGGCCGGGGTGGAGCCGCCCATCAGCAGGCCCGGCCCCTCGGGGCGGCTGGGCCGGGGCGTGATCCGGACCCGGCGGCCGCGGTAGTCGAACTCCTCGCCCGTCCAGGCGGCGCGCAGGGTCGCGAGGCCCTCCTCGACGAGGGCGCCCCGCTCGCTCATCTGGCGGTCGAACATGGCGAGCTCCTCGGGCCGGTAGCCGGCGCCGATCACCAGGTCGATCCGGCCGCCGCTCACGAGGTCCAGGACGGCCAGGTCCTCGGCCAGGCGGATGGGGTCGTACAGCGGGAGGATCAGCGCCGCCACCAGCACCCGCAGGCTCCGGGTGCGCCCCAGCACCGCAGCCGCCATCACCAGCGGCGAGGGGCAGTAGCCGTCGTCGGAGCCGTGGTGCTCCGACAGCGTGGCCATCAGGAACCCGTGGTCCTCGGCCCAGGCGCACTGCTCCAGCGCGGCCCGGTACAGCGCTTCGGCGGGCGCCCCGAACGACGGCGCCCGCAGGTCGTAGCGCAGAGACAGGAACGCCGTGCTCATCTCCGTGAACCCTCCCCGGTCAGGTGACCGGGATGTTAGTTCACGGGCAGAGCTCGGCGACCGCCTCGTGGGGGTCGGCGGGGATCCGCAGCCGGCTGTAGCTCACGCTGTGCCACATGTTGGACAGGAACCGGCCGGGGGTCAGCGGCTCGTCGACCGCGTCGAGCAGGTCCCGCACCGGAGCGCACTGCAGCGCCTCGGCCGCATCCTGCACGGCCGGCGGGCTGGCGTCGGTCACCACGCCGAACCGGGCGATGTACCACTCGTCGTCGACCTGCTTGCGGTGCCCGGCCTGGCGCCCGGGGATCGGGTCGGTCCGGGCAGCCAGCGGCTCGGCCAGGCCGCCGATGTCGACCACCCACACGTCGGTCCCCAGCTGGTAGGCGGGGACGCCGATGGACCCGAGCGCGACCACCAGGGCGTGCGGGTCGCGCCCCGCCTCCGGCAGCGGCTGCAGCGGCCGGATGTAGCCGCGCACACCGGCGTCGTAGATGTCCTTGGCCAGGTAGCCGGTGGGGACCAGCTCGACGTCGGCGGGCTCGACCGTGGCCCCCAGGATCTGGCGCCAGTCGGCGATCTCCGGGATCCCGGGCGGCGGCGGCTCGGGCCGGAATGCCACGATGGCGACCACGGCCCAGACCCCGGCGACGGCGCAGAGCGCCAGGGCCGGCAGGACCCGGCCGCGCAGGATGACCCACGCCGGCAGGCCCAGGGCGAAGAACGCGGGCAGCAGCAGCCGCCCGTGCATGTAGTCGCCGCCCACCACGATGATGTAGGCGCCGTGGATCCCGCCCGCCGCCAGCACGGCCAGCGTGGCCGTCCGGGCCCGCGGCTCGCGCTCGGCGGACAGCCGTACCGCCACCGTCACCAGGATCACGAGCAGGGGCAGCCACAGGCGGTAGGGCCCGACGAAGTCGACCAGGTAGTTCCAGCCCTGGCGCAGGTGCAGCCCGTTGGCGTCCTTGGCCAGGGCCGTGTTGGGCACCACGCTGGCGTAGTAGCCCATGCGGAACACCTGCCAGAGCAGCGGCAGGAGGAACATCGCCCCCAGGTCGGCGACGATCCGGCGCGGGCGCACGAGCACGAACCAGGCGACGACGAAGCAGACCATCATCACGCCCAGGTCCGGCCGCACGAGCGGGGCCAGCCCGACGACGGCCGCGGCGCCCGCCCGTTTCCCGGCGGACCAGCCCCTTGTGGCCAGCCGGCACAGCACGTACCAGCAGGCCGCGATCCAGAGCCAGACCAGGCTCATCTCCAGGCCCGAGGTGGCGAAGTCCCAGACCACCGCCACCGACGCCACCATGATCGGCCCGATCGGCACGACCGCGGTCTCGGGGTCGGGCGCCGCCAGCCGGGCGCACCGGCCGGCCAGGGCGAAGGCGGCGACGGCGGCCACCAGGCACATGACGACCGAGATCCACTCCATCGACAGGGCCCAGCCGAAGAGCAGGCGGCCGATCGACAGGAGCCCGAGCCACAGCGGGCTGGTCCCGGCCTCGACCCGCTCGCCGGCGTTGAACACCAGCCCGTCCCCGGCGAAGAGGTTGTCGAGGATGCGGAAGTTGATGAAGGCGTCCTCGTTGGTCCAGCGATGGGCCCAGCCGCCGAGGGCGATCATCACGGCCGGGAGGTAGGCGGGCAGGGCGTAGAGCAGCCGGCGGCCCGGGCGCGCCGGGGCCCGCTCCGGTGCCGGGGCCTCGACGGCGACCCCGGTCTCGGACCCGGCCTCGGTTGTGGTGGGCGCTTCGGTCACCGGCCGCGAGCCCTCGCGACCAGCCAGGGGAGCAGCCACGAGGCCCAGCCGCCGGCCACCGCGGGCGAGAGGTGCCGCCCGTCGGGCCGCATCAGGACGCCGGAGACCGTCCGCGGGCACGGCGGTCCGTCCGGGCAGACCTTGGCGGCGAAGTCGACCAGTGTCACCTGGTCGGGATGGCGGTCGGCGAAGCGGTGCAGGATCCCGTTGAGCCGGATGTAGCTGGCATCGTCGACCGCGTTGGACGTGTTCGCCGCGCCCTGGGCGTCATTGGGGGCCGCGGCCGCCACGGTGAGCATCACGACGTGAGCCCCGTTGGCCGTGAACCGGCCGAGGGCGGCGTCCATGCGCCGCTGGATCTCCGCCTCGTGCTCCGGGGTGCCGGACACGAGCGTTCCCGCCTCGGTGACCAGGTCGGACTTTTCCCACACACTCATCCAGACCACCACGTCGGGGTCGATCCGTTGGAATGCTGCGTCGAGCGCAGCGTCGACGAGCCTAGGGCAGCGGTCGGAGTTGGGCGTGATCTGCTCGCCGCGTGTGGTGGTGACCTCGCCGCTCACGACGCCGCAGCCGATCACCGCGGCGGTGTCGACCGTGCCGCCCGTGCGGGCGCCCACCTCGTAGATCCCCGGGTAGAAGCTGCACATGGCGGAGTCGCCGACGGTGAGGACCTTGAGGTCCTTGGCCCCCGGCGGCACCCAGCGCAGGAAGATGTCGATGGCGCCGTTGGCCTCGGTGCGGGCCTGGTCGCTCGGAGCACCGCAGGGCAGCGGGTCCCCGAGGTGGTACTCCTCGTTGGGGGTGGCCTGCTGGGCCACCGCCCGGGTCGCGGCGCTCTGGTCGCCGATCAGGTAGTCGGGCGGCCGGGACGCTCCGCCCGCGGAGGCGACGACCGCCACGGCGGTCACCACCACCGCCGGGGCCACCAGCCACGGGACCACCCGGCGCGGTGCCGTGCCCTCCGACCGGCGCACCAGCGCCCGGGCCTTGACCAGCACGGTCGGTGGGCGCCGCTCCCGCACCGGCAGCTCGATCAGGTAGTAGCTGGCGATGGCGGCCGCGAAGGTGAGCGCGATGCGGGCGGCGTCGAGGGCCCGGCCTTCGAGCGGCACGCGGGTCGGGACCAGCCACACGATGATCGGCCAGTGGAAGAGGTACAGGCCGTAGGACAGGCGCCCGATCCAGGCCAGCAGCCCCACGCCCATCACGGCCCGCAGCGGCCCGGGGTGGAGGCACGACACCACGACCAGGCCGGCGACGGCCGCGTGCAGCAGCGAGCCGCCGTGGTAGTAGGCCGGGGCCGAGCCGTTGGCCACCTCCCAGCCGACGAGCATGACCGCCAGGGCGACCGGGCCCAGCACCACCAGGGCGCGCCGCATCCGCGGTCCCGGCTGCCAGGCCGACACCACCACGGCCAGGGCGGCGCCGGCCAGGATGACGTGGATGCGGCTGTCGGTGCCGTAGTAGGCGCGCAGCGGCTCACCCGGCCGGTAGGTCCACGCCATCGCGCCCACCGAGATCGCCCCGAGCGCCACGCACACCGCGACCAGGGCTCGGCGCCGGCGGGCGAAGTGCAGGGTGGCCAGGGCCACGAGCGGCCAGAACAGGTAGAACTGCTCCTCGATCGCCAGGGTCCACATGTGCCGCAGCGGCGAGGGGGCGGCGAAGGTCTGGAAGTAGGCCTGGTTGGAGGCGATGAAGCGCCAGTTGGCGGCGTAGCCGAGGCTGGCGAGGCCGTCGTTGCGCACCGACGTGCGCAGCCACGGGTCGACCTCGGTGCGGGTGAAGAACGCCACCGCCACCAGCGTCACGAGCAGGGCGGGCAGCAGCCGCCGCGCCCGCCGCGCCCAGAACCGGCGCAGCCCGATGGTCCCGCTGCGCTGCCACTCGATGACGAGCAGCATCGTGATGAGGAACCCGGACACGATGAAGAACAGGTCGACGGCCAGGAACGCGCCGTGGGCCCACGGGTAGTTCAGGTGGTAGGCGAAGATCGCCAGCACCGCGAGCGCGCGCAGGCCGTCCAGTGCCGGCTGGTATCCGAACCTCTTCGAGCTGTCCTGCGGGGCGCTGTCGCGGTCGATATCAGGCCGCGTAGACCGCGCCCGCGTCAGCACAACGTCCCCCTCCCCATTCGGGTGACCTTAGTCCGCTACTACTACGGTCGCTCGAAACCGCGCTCCGTAGTCCCTCAGCTTGGGGAGCCGAGCTCCTCGCTCGCCCAGGCGAGCAGCTGCGGGGCGAGGAGCGGCCAGCGCACGAACAGGCCCTCGCCCGCGCCGCCGGGCCGGGCCGCCGAGCGCTGGTTCCACTCGTCGTCGCCCCAGGGCGGCTCGACCAGCCGGGACCGGGGCAGCAGCGCGGCGACCTGTTCGGAGGTGGCGCGGGTGTGGTTGGCGTCGCTGGCCCCGCTGCGGAACACGAGGGCGGGGACGTCCAGCCCGCGGGCGTCGGCGTCGGGCAGGCCGGGGACCAGCTCGTCGCCGCACGGGCAGTAGGTGACCATCCAGCGCTCCAGCGTGGCGATGAACTCGGCCGGGTCCTGGTCGAGGAATCGCTGCCGGTTGGCCGGGTTGCGCTCGATCACCTCGGCCCACTCCGGCAGGGCGGCGACCGCCTCCATCCCACCGGTCCAGGCGGCGCGGATGGAGCCGCCGCAGTAGTGGGTGCCCAGCGTGATGAGGCCGTAGACGCCGCCGCTGATCCACCAGGCCGCCACGGCCGAGGCGATGTCGCGGTGGCGGGTGGCCGTGAGCAGCGACACGCGCGAGCCGCCCGAGCCGCCGGCGATGACGGCCGGGGCCATGTCGAGCTGGGAGAGCAGGGCGGCCAGCACGTCGGCCTGCAGCGCGGACTCGGACGAGCCGGTGAAGCACACGTCGGACGCACCGCAGTTGGGGCGGTCCCAGATGAGCACGCGGTTACCCTCGGCGGCGAGGGCCTGGGCCAGCTCGCGCACGCCCGGCGAGTCCATGGAGAAGCGGCCGCCGGGGGTGATGGCCCAGGGCCGGCCGTCGCCGATGACCTCGTACGCGATGGTCAGCCCGTTCACCGTTGCGGTCGCCACGGGCCGGACACTACCATCGCCTCAATGTCAGGGAGCACTCACTCACTTTCTCCCCTGGGGGCGGAATGACGGCGACCGAGGCCAGCCCGTTCGGCGATCTGTTCATCGTGGACGCGGACTCCCACTGGTCGGAGCCGCCCGACCTCTTCACCAGCCGGGCGCCCGCCGCGGTCCGCGATCGCATGCCCCGGGTGGAGGAGGTCGACGGCCAGCGCATGTGGGTGTTCGACGGCCATCCGGTGGGCCGGTTCAGCGCCGCCGGCGTGGTCGGGCGCGACGGCCACAAGGAGAGCGCCCACAAGGCGCTGCGCGAGTGGAGCATCGACGAGGTCCACGTCGGCGCCTACGACCCCAAGGTGCGCCTCGGCGTGCTCGACGAGTGCGGCATCGACGCCCAGATCATCTTCCCCAGCACCATCGGCCTCGGGGGCCAGGACCTCGGGCTGGTGGACGACGAGGCCCTGTGCCGGCTGGCGGTCGAGGTCTACAACGACGGCATGGCCGAGATCCAGGCCGACTCGGGCGACCGCCTGCTGCCGCTGCCGCTCATGCCGGCCTGGAGCGTCGACGCCTGCGTAGCCGAGGCCCGCCGGGTGGCCGCGCTCGGCGCCCGGGGCGTCAACATGACCTCCGACCCCCACGACCTCGGCGCCCCCGACCTGGCCAGCCAGGAGTGGGACCCGCTCTGGGAAGCGTGCACGGAGCTGAAGCTGCCCGTGCACTTCCACATCGGCGCCAGCGTCACGGGCATGTCCATGTACCAGAAGTACGCCTGGCCCTCGCACCCCGACAACACCAAGCTCGCCCTGGGCGGCACGCTGCTGTTCATCGGCAACGCCCGGGTCGTGTCGAACCTGATCCTGTCGGGCATGTTCGACCGCCACCCCGAGCTCAAGATGGTCTCGGTGGAGAGCGGCGTCGGCTGGATCCCCTTCATCCTCGAAGCGCTCGACTACGAGATGGAGGAGAACGCCCCGCAGGAGTTCGCCCAGCTGGGCAAGCGGCCGTCCGAGTACTTCAAGACCAACCTCTACGCCACGTTCTGGTTCGAGAACAACCGCAACAAGCTGCCGGACCTGATCGAGGCGGTGGGCGAGGACAACATCCTGTTCGAGACCGACTTCCCCCACCCGACCTGCCTGTACCCCACGCCGCTCGACAGCGTGGCCGCCAAGATGGCGACGCTGGCGCCCGAGACGCAGCGCAAGATCATGGGCGAGAACGCCCGCGCGCTCTACCGGCTCTGATGGACGCGATCGGCCACTGGATCGGGGGGCGGGCGGTCGCCGGCACCTCCGGTCGCACCGCGCCCGTCTTCGACCCGGCCCGGGGGCGTCAGACCGGGGAGGTGGCGCTGGCCTCGGCGGCCGAGGTCGACGGGGCGGTCAAGCTGGCGGTCGACGCCGCCGCGCTCTGGGGTGAGACGCCGTCCAGCCGGCGCGCCGGGATGATGTTCCGCCTGCGCGAGCTGCTCGACGCCCACCGCGACGACCTCGCCGCCATCGTCACCCGGGAGCACGGCAAGGTGCTGGCCGACGCCCAGGGCGAGGTGGCCCGCGGGATCGACAACGTCGAGTTCGCCTGCGGGATCCCGCATCTGCTCAAAGGGGCGCACTCGGCCGAGGTGTCGGGCGGGGTGGACGTGCACACGGTGCTGCAGCCCGTCGGGGTGGTGGCCGGCATCACGCCGTTCAACTTCCCGGTGATGGTCCCGCTGTGGATGCTGGCCAACGCCCTGGCGTGTGGCGACGCCTTCATCCTGAAGCCGTCGGAGAAGGACCCGTCGGCCTCGCTGCTGCTGGCCGACCTGGTCGCCCAGGCCGGGTTCCCGGACGGCACCTTCACGGTGCTGCAGGGCGATGCCGAGGCCGTGGGCGCGCTGCTGGAGCACCCCGACGTCGACGCCGTGTCCTTCGTGGGCAGCACCGCGGTGGCCCGCCACGTGTACGAGACCGGCACCCGCCACGGCAAGCGGGTCCAGGCCCTGGGCGGGGCCAAGAACCACATGGTCGTGCTGCCCGACGCCGACGTGGACGCGGCCGCCGACGCCGCGGTGTCGGCCGGCTACGGCTCGGCGGGCGAGCGCTGCATGGCCATCTCGGTGGTCGTGGCGGTGGGCTCGGTGGCCGACCGGCTGGTCGACGCCATCGCCGCCCGCCTCCCCGACGTGGTCGTGGGCCCCGGCGACGATCCCGCGTCGATGATGGGGCCGCTGATCACGGCCGAGCACCGCGAGCGGGTCCGCTCCTACGTGGCGGGCGCGGCGGCCGAGGGCGCCAGGCTGGTGGTCGACGGCTCCGCCGGGCCCGCCGGGGATGACGCGGCCGACGGGTTCTTCCTCGGCTGCTCGCTCGTGGACGGCATCGAGCCGGGCATGCGGGTCTACGACGACGAGATCTTCGGCCCGGTCCTGGGCGTCGTGCGGGTGGCCACGTTCGACGAGGCCGTCGCGCTCGTCAACGCCAACCCCTACGGGAACGGGGTCGCGGTGTTCACCCGCGACGGCGGCGCGGCCCGGCGCTTCGAGCGCACGGTGAAGGCCGGGATGGTCGGCATCAACGTGCCCATCCCCGTGCCCGTCGCGTCCCACTCGTTCGGGGGCTGGAAGGCGTCGCTGTTCGGCGACCACCCCATCTACGGGCCCGAGGGCATCCGCTTCTACACCCGGCCCAAGGTCGTGACCTCCCGCTGGCCCGATCCCGCCGCCAGCGTCGTCGACCTCGGGTTCCCCCGGTCCCACTAGCCACCGCGCGCCTCCACCAGGGCGCGCCGGTTGACCTTCGTGGCCTCGCTGCGGGGGATGGCGTCCACCAGCTCGACCGTCTTGGGCACCTTGTAGGGGGCCAGGCGGCTCTTGGCGTAGGCGATCACCTCGCCGTCGGAGATCGGGGTGGCCGGATCGGCCGGCTCGACGATGGCGTGCACCCGGCGCCCCCAGTCGGCGTCGCGCAGGCCCACGACCACGATGTCGGCGATGCCCGGGTGGTCGATGAGCGCGGTCTCGACCTCGGCGGGGAACACGTTGGCCCCGCCGCTCACGATCATGTCCACCCGCCGGTCCACCAGGTAGAGGTAGCCGCCGGCGTCGAGGTAGCCGAGGTCGCCCACCGTGGCGAACCCGTCGTCCGTCTTGTCCCGCGGCGCGGCGTTCCCGAGGTAGCGGTAGCCGGCCGCGCCGGGGGAGCGGAGGTAGATCTCGCCGATCTCCCCGGCGGGCACGTCCTGGCCGGTCCCGTCGAGGATGCGGACCTCGGTGCCCCGCACGCCCCGGCCCACGCTGCCCTGGTGCTCCATCCACTCGTCGCCGCGCAGGCCGGTGAAGCCGAGGCCCTCGGTCATGCCGTACACCATGAGGATCCGGTCGGCGCCGATGAGCCCGGCCCAGCGGTGCACCAGCGACGGCGGCATGGGGGCGGCGCCCTGGAGGATCCAGTCGAGGCTCGACAGGTCGCGGCCGTCCACGCCGGGCAGGTCCGCCACCCGCTGGAGCATGGTCGGCGTCGCGGTGAAGTTGGTGATGCGGTGGCGCTCGACGACGTCCACGACGCGGGCGGCGTCGAAGCGCTCGAGCACGACCAGCCGGTCGCCCGACAGCAGGCTGTAGAGCGTGGCGAAGCCGTTGGCGTGGTACATCGGCGCCGGGACGAGGATCGTCTGGGGCCGCGGCACCGGGCGCCAGCCGTCCATGAACGCCGTGCCGAACGCCCCGTCCCACAGGGAGGGCCGCTCGCTGAGGATGACCTTGGGCGTGCCGGTCGAGCCGCTGGAGCAGATGCCGCTGACCTGCGGGGACACCGCGTCGGGCAGGTCGGGGACCGGGCCATCGGCGGTGGCGTCGATCCAGGCGGCGTCGTCGCCCTCCAGCTGGACCCGGGGCTCGATGACGTCGCGGACCCGGGCCCGCTCCCAGTCGGGCAGGTCCCAGCGCACCGGCACCGGGACGGCGCCCAGCTTCCAGGCGGCCAGGGCGGCCAGGGTGAACTGGGGCGAGTTGCGGATCCCCAGCGAGACCCGGTCGCCGAGCGCCAGTCCGCGCTCGGCCAGCGCGCCGGCCAGGCGGCTCGACCGCTCGTCGAGCTCGCGCCAGGTCAGCTCGGTCTCGCGGCCATCCGGGGCGACGTGGCAGCAGGCCGGCTCGCCGGGGTGCTCCGCCCCCAGCTGCCGGATCCGCTCGGCGAAGCTGGTCCCTTCGGTCACGGCGGGAGATGATATGTGAATGCTCACTAGTCAGGCGCCTCTGGCCGGTGTGCGGGTCGTCGAGGTGGCCACGCACGTGTTCGCGCCGATGGCCGGCGCCATCCTGGCCGAGTGGGGCGCCGACGTGCTCAAGATCGAGCCGCCCGGGACCGGGGACCCCTACCGCGGGCTGGTCACCACCGGGCTCCACCCGCTGCACGCGGGGGTCGATCCCTACGTCCAGTCGGCCAACCGCGGCAAGCGCTCGCTGGGCATCGACCTCAAGCACCCCGACGGCCGGGACCTCCTCGGCCGCCTGGTGGGCACGGCCGACGTGTTCGTCACGAACCTGCGCCCCGGCGCCCGGGCCCGGCTGGGGGTCGACGTCGAGGACGTGCGGGCCGACAACCCGGCGGTCGTCTACGTGCGGGCCACCGCCTACGGGGCCCAGGGCCCGGACGCCGAGCGCGGCGGCTACGACGCCGGCGCCTACTGGGCCCGCTCCGGCATGCAGCACGTGCTGACGCCGCCGGGCGCGGCCTGGCCGCGGCCCGCGCCTCCCGCGTTCGGCGACCTGGCCGGCGCGCTGGCGCTCGCGGGGGCGGTGTGCGCCGCGCTGGTCCACCGGGCGGCGGGCGGGCCCGCGGCGGTGATCGACGGCTCGCTGCTCGCCGCCGGGATGTGGCAGATCCAGCCGGACGTGGTGAGCGCGGCGGGATCCCCGCCGCCGGTCCCGTCCGACCGGTTCGAGGTCGCCAACCCGCTGATGCTCACCTACCGCACCGCGGACGGCCGGTTCGTGGCGCTGACCATGGTGGCGCCGGACCCGCACTGGCCCGCCCTGTGCCGGGCGATCGGCGAACCGGGCCTGGCGGACGATCCCCGCTTCGCCGACCAGGACGCCCGCCGCCGCCACGCCCGCGCCTGCGTGGAGCGGCTCGACGCCGTGTTCGGCGCCCGGGACCTCGCCCATTGGCGCGAGGCGCTGGCCGGGTTCGCGGGGGAGTGGGCGCCGGTGCAGACCGCGGGCGAGCTCCACGACGATCCCCAGGTCCGGGCCAACGGCTACATCGCCGATGTCGACGTCGGCGGGCCGGTCCCGCTGCCGATGGTCACGGTGCCGGTGCAGTTCGACGGCCGGCCGGGGCGTCCCACCCGGGCCCCCGAGCACGGCGAGCACACCGAGGCGGCGCTGGTCGAGCTGGGCCTGTCGTGGGACGAGATCGGCACGCTCAAGGACCGCGGGGCGATCCTCTAGCGAGGCGACTGGTCGCCGTCGGCGAACGACATCCCTTGCTCGGCGAGTGCCGCCGTGAGCAAGCGGACGGCCCTGGGCCCCACGCCGTGCAGCGCGAGCAGGTCATCCGACCGGTGGTGGGTCAGATCGGCCAGGCGCGTGATGCCTTGGGCCGCGAGCGCCCGGGTCGCTGGGGC
>DATBGF010000212.1:0-4947 GCA_036558145.1 Acidimicrobiales bacterium | reverse complement strand
GGGCCGGTGAGCGTGGAGGGGCTGGACGAGCCGCTCACCGCCGACAACGCGGTCGAGCTGTTGTTGCGGGAGCAGTACTTCCGCTTCGATCCGTCCCCCGACACGGTCACCGCTGGCACCCAGGCCCGCGAGGACTTCCTGGAGGCGGCAACCCGCGCTACCTTCGACGCCCTCACGACCCGCACCACGACCCCGTCGCCCACCAGGCTGGTCGACGCCTTCGGGCCGGTGACGCGCCAGCGGCGGCTGGCCGCGTACAGCGCCCAGCCCGACGAGCAGGCGTACTTCCGGGGGATCGGGCTCGACGGTGCGTTCCCGCGGGCCGAGGGCGGTGACCTGGTGGCGGTCACCCACGCCAACGGAGGCGCCAACAAGCTGGACGCTTACCTGCACCGGTCGATCGACTACCAGGCGGCCTACGACCCGGGGACCGGTGCGGTCGACGCCACCGCCACCGTGCGCCTGGAGAACACCCCGCCCGCCGGGCCGCTGCCGCTGGAGGTGGCCGGACCCGGCGGCGCGGTGCCGCCCGGCACCAACCGCAGCCTGGTGACGCTGTATTCGCCGCTGGAGCTGACCCGGGTGGACCAGGACGGGACCGAGACGGCCTCAGGCCGGGCCGACCAGTTCGGCCTGCACGCCTACACGGTGGTGGCCGACATCCCCCGGGGCGGCGTGATGACGCTCACGTTCTCGTTGTCGGGTGCGGTCGATCCGGGCACCTACCATCTGCAGGTCGTGCGCCCGCCGCTGGCCAACCCGGATGCACTGTCCGTAGCCGTCGAGCCGGCCGGCGGCGGCTCCCGTGTGGACCGCGTCAGGGGGCTCACGCTGGACGGC
The DNA here is from genome assembly GCA_036558145.1 of Acidimicrobiales bacterium. Classification (GTDB taxonomy): domain Bacteria; phylum Actinomycetota; class Acidimicrobiia; order Acidimicrobiales; family VFJN01; genus ZC4RG19. The sequence continues at coordinate 4,107 of DATBGF010000212.1, read as the reverse complement.
GATCGGGCGGTCGCGAACCAGCCCAGCGTGGATGACGATCGCGCGTTCACCGTAACCTTTACGACTCCATAGCCGCAGAAAGTGACGGACAGTGGACGCTTAGCGTCTATTGCGTCACACTGCATGACAACATCCGCCCGTGCGGGAGGCCGCCGTGGCACGCCTGAGACATGTCATCGTCGTGGCGCTGATGGTTGCGACCATCGGTGGAGTGGGCTTGGCGGGGGACGTAGGAGCGCAGCCGTATCCCCCGGCGGCCATCACAGCCGTACCGAGCGTGCTGACGGTGGGCCAGCCGTTCACCGTCACCGGGGTGAACTTCCCGGCCAACGTCACCGTGACGAACGTGTTCAACAGCCAGCCGGTCGGCCTGGGCTCCGCCGTGGCCAACGCCGCCGGCAGCTACACGCTCAATGCGACGACGCCGGCCGTGCCGCTTGGCACCCACACCATCGTCGCCACCGGCGGTGGAGTCGAGGCAAGCACGACGGTCCAGGTGGTCGCCAGCCAGGCCGGAGGCGGCGCCCAGGCGGCTCCGCTGCCCCGTACGGGTACGTCGTCCACCATCCCGCTGGCCCGCATCGGCATCGCCCTGCTGGCCGCTGGTGGGCTCGTGCTCGCCATGACCCATCGGGCCCGCCGCACCGCCCGTTCCTGAGCTAGCTCGTCAGCTCGGCGTAGAGGGCACGGATGTCCCGTAGGAGGCGCGCCGCGCCGTAGGTGTCGCGCACGTGGACGCGGCCGGTGCTGGCCAGGCGGGCGGCCAGGGCGGGGTCGGTGAGCAGCCTCGTGATCGCCGCGGCCAGGGCCGGCGGGTCGTCCGGGGGGACGAGCAGGCCGGTGCGGTCGGGCAGCACGACGCTGGGGACGCCGCCGACGCGGGTGGCGACGACCGGGCGGGACGCGGCCAGGGCTTCGATGAGGGCGACCGGGGTGCCCTCGTTGCGGCTGGTGAGGGCGACGACGTCGCAGTCGGCGAGGGCGGCGGGGACGTCGTCGGTCCAGCCGGTGAAGTGGACGCGGGCGGCTAGGCCAGCTGCGGCGGCGCGGGCTTCCAGGCGGGAGCGCTCTTCGCCGTCGCCCACCACGGCCACGTGGGCGTCGGGGATCAGGGCGAGGGCGTCGATGAGGACGTCCACGGCCTTGATCGGGACCAGGCGGCCGATGATCCCGACCAATGGCGCGTCGGGCGGGATGGCGAGGGACGAGCGGAGCCGGCCGGTGGGGCCGGAGACGGCGAGGAAGTCGTCGAGGTCGAGGCCCACCGGGATGAGGCGGAACTGGGACGCCCGGCCGATCCCGAGGTCGAGCAGCTCGTCCTGCACCTCGGCGCTCACGGCCACGAGCACGTCGGTACGGCGGGCGAGCCAGCGCTCGGTGGCGGTGAAGGCGCGCTGCACCCCGGGCCGGAAGTAGCCGTCGAGCACGTGGCCGTGGAACGTGTGGACCGTGCGGGGGCGGGGCGCCCGCAGCGAGCGCACGGCCAGGCGGCCGACCGAGCCGGCCTTGGCCATGTGGGTGTGGACGATGGCGGGACGGGCCGCGGCCACCGCGGCGCGGACCGCCCGGAAGGCGGCGGCGTCCTCCCGCGGGCTCACCGGCCGCACCAGCGGGACGGTCTTCACCGGCACCGACGGGTCGCGCAGCTCGCCCTCGTCGGGCGCGGGCCGGCCGGCCAGCAGCGTGGTGGGGAACTCGCCGGCCAGCTCGCGGCACAGCAGCAGCGCCTGGCGGGCGGGCCCGCCGACGTTCAGCCGGGTGATGACCCGCACGACCTGTCGCCCCGATGTGGCGCCGGCGTGCACCGGCACAGTCTGCCGCCCCACACGCCGCGCTCAGATGACGCTGACCGTGATCAGTCGCAGAGCGTCAAGACTCGGGAGCGGGCGAAGGAGCCGGGGCCCAGATGTCGGGCGTGGCGAACGTCCAGGGCTCGGGGGCGCGGTGGGGGACGCAGGTCCAGGCCTCGCCGGTGCCGCCGCCCCGGACCACCGTCACCAGGGCGTCGGCGATGTCGGACGGCGGGATGAGGGCCAGGCCCACCTCGACCAGCCGCTCGCGGGCCTCGCCGATGAGCGGGGTGTCGACCACCGCCGGGCACAGGCAGTTGATGGTGATGCCGTAGGCGCCGAGCGCCATGGCCGAGGAGCGGACGAAGCCCACCACCGCGTGCTTGGTCAGCGTGTAGATCGGGTCGGGCGGGAACGAGATGATCCCGGCCAGCGAGGCGGTGGCCACGATGGCGCCGCCGCCGGCCGCCTTCATGGCCCGGCCCACGGCCCGGGTGCCGTAGACCACGCCGTCCAGGTTGGCGCCCATGACCCGCCGGTACTGGGCCTCGGTGAGCAGCGTGGGGTCGGCCTCGCCGGTGCTGACGCCCGCGTTGAGGTGCACGAGACCGAGGCCGCCCTCGACAGCGACGATGTCGTCCACGAGCGAGTCCCACGCGGCCGCGTCGCCCACGTCCAGCGTCACGCCCCGCCCGCCGATCTCCTCGGCGACCGAAGCGGCCGCCGCGCCGGCGATGTCGGCCACCACCACCCGGGCGCCCTCGGCCGCCAGCCGGCGGGACACCGCCGCGCCGATCCCCGAGCCCCCGCCGGTCACCAGGGCGACCCGGCCCTCGAACGATCCGTTGGTCGCCATCAGCCGAGGTTGAGGATCTGCTCGCCGGCGGCGGCGTCGTCGCCGAAGCGCTTCAGCCACGCCTTGCCCTCGGCGTTGTCGCCGACCATCTTCACCGGCAGCGCCGGGAACGAGAAGCCGTCGGGCAGCGGGGGCCCGGCCTCGCCCTTGCGGGCCAGTGCGGCCTCGACCACCGGGGCCAGGCGCTCCGCCTTGGCGGCGACGAGCGCCGGGTCGCGCTCGGCGAACTCGGGCAGGACCTCGGTCCCGAACTTCTCCAGGGACTCGCAGATGTGCTCGTGGCGGTTCTTGCCCGCCTGCATGATGAAGATCACCTGGTCGACCCCGGCCTCCTCGAAGCGCCGCAGGTACTCCCGGATCTGCTGGGGCGTGCCGGTGGCGCCCCGCAGGCCGGTGCGGTCGCCCGCCGCGATCTTGGCGCCGAGGCGCTCGGCCTCCAGCGCGGCCTTGATCTCGGGGGAGAAGCCCCGCTCGCCGCGGCGCTCCTCGAACTCGGCCCACACGTCGGTCGTGCCCGGCTGGTGCTCGCCGAAGATGTAGTAGTGGCCGAGGGAGTAGCCGAAGAAGTTGCCGCCCTCCAGGCCCCGGCGCAGCGCCTCCTCCTCGCTGTCGTTGCACATCATCTGGGTCACGCAGGCGATGTTGGTGTTCACCGACTGCCCGACGGGCACGCAGCGGTCGGCCAGGGTCTGCTCGTAGTCGGTCACCCAGTGGCGGGCGTCCTCGGGGTCGATGAAGGCGAACGTGAGGGCGCCGATGCCCTTCTCCGCGGCCAGCAGGATCGTGTCCCGGCGCGAGCAGGCCACCCACAGCGGCGGGTGCGGCTTCTGCACCGGCTTGGGCACGACGTTGCGCGGCGGCATCGTGACGAACTTGCCGTCGACGCCGGTGAACGGCGTCTCGGTCATGCACCGGATCGCCACCTCCAGGCCCTCCAGCCACGCGTCCCGCTTGGTGGCCGGGTCGACGCCGAAGCCGCCCAGCTCGGCCTCCGAGGACGACTCGCCCGATCCGAACTCGACCCGGCCGCCCGACACCAGGTCGAGCATCGCCACCCGCTCGGCGGTGCGGGCCGGGTGGTTGTAGCCGGGCGCGGTCTGGATGATGCCGTGGCCGAGGCGGATGTTGCGGGTGCGCTGCGAGGCCGCGGCCAGGAAGACCTCGGGCGCGCTGGAGTGCGAGTACTCCTCGAGGAAGTGGTGCTCGACCTCCCACACCACGTCGAAGCCGAGGCGGTCGGCCAGCTCGACCTGCTCCAGGGCATCCTGGATCAGCTTCAGCTCGCTGCCCTCGTCCCAGGGGCGGGGGAGCTGGTGCTCGTAGAAGACGCCGAACTTCATGTCAGGCGGCGGCCTCGGCGTCGTCGCCCAGCGAGTGGAACTCGGCCAGCACGTCCTTGCCGTTCGGCCGCTTGAGGCACCAGTGCTCGACCTCGCCGAGCACCGCCTTGCGCGTGGCGAC
>DATBGF010000211.1:0-3551 GCA_036558145.1 Acidimicrobiales bacterium | reverse complement strand
CGACTCGTCGGGATGTGCGTGTGCTCCGGCACCCACACCGACTCGAGTCCTCGTTCCTCCACCGCCTTGGCCAACTCGACGATGCCCATCGACACGTCGGTGACGAACATCGTGACTCCGTAGCGCATCGACCGAGTCTTCCAGAGGTTCCCGGACGCCCGCCTACGATCGCCCGCCATGATCTGTGAGGGCCGAGTCGTCATCGTCACGGGCGCGGGACGAGGTATCGGACGGGAGCACGCGCTCGAGTTCGCCCGTCAAGGCGCAGCCGTCGTGGTGAACGACATCGGCGCCGAGCTCGACGGCACCGGCGGGTCCGCCTCACCGGCCCGGGACGTGGTCGACGAGATCGTCGCCGCGGGCGGCTCGGCTGTCGTGAACGGCGACGACGTGGCGGACTGGTCCGGCGCCCAGCGCCTCATCTCTACCGCCGTCGACGGGTTCGGCCGGCTGGACGTCCTGGTGAACAACGCCGGCTTCGTCCGGGACCGCATGGTGGTGTCGTGCGGCGAGGACGAGTGGGACGCGGTCGTGCGGGTCCACCTCAAGGGCCACTTCGCCACGGCCCGCTTCGCCGCCGAGCACTGGCGGGCCCGGGCCAAGGCCGGCGAGGCGGTCGACGCCCGCATCGTGAACACGTCGTCGGGCGCAGGTCTGCTGGGCTCGGTGGGCCAGGGCGCCTACAGCGCGGCGAAGGCGGGGATCGCCGCCCTCACGCTGGTCCAGGCGGCCGAGCTGGGCCGCTACGGAGTGACCGCCAACGCCATCGCCCCCTCCGCCCGCACACGGATGACGGAGACGGTCTTCGCCGACATGATGGCCGCGCCCACGGAGTCCGGCGCCTTCGACGCCATGTCCCCCGACAACGTCGCCCCGCTGGTGGTGTGGCTGGGATCATCCGAGTCCGCCCACGTCACCGGGCGCGTGTTCGAGGTCGAGGGCGGCAAGGTGTCGCTGGCCGACGGCTGGCAGCACGGTCCCGCAATCGACAAGGGCGCCCGCTGGGCACCGGCCGAGCTGGGCCCGGTGGTCGACGACCTCCTCGCCCGCGCCCCGGCCCCCGCCCCGGTCTACGGCACAGCCTGAGCCTCGGCTCCCCGCCGGGTCGACGGCCCGCGCCGCCAGGGCCCGCCGACCGGGCATCCCGGGATCCCGCCCGGGCACTCGATCAGCGCGGCGGTCCGCCCGGCTGAACCTCGGCTCCGGCTCCCGGTCGGCGGGCCGCATCAGATCCCGCCGCTGGTCATGGCGGCGGTCATCACGAGGACGCCCACGACGATGAGCGTGGCCTCGGCGGCGGTCGTCCAGCCGAGGTGGCGCCAGGCGATGGCGTCGTCCCAGTCCACGATGGCGGGGACCAGGCGGGAGTGGTTGTAGCCGCCGATGGCCGCGACCAGCCCGACGAAGGCCAGCTTGGCCAGCAGCGCCCGGCCGTAGTGGGACGTGACCAGCGCCTCGGGCGACGCCAGCTGCGAGTGGGCGAGCACGATCCCGGTTATGGCCACCAGGGCCACGGACACGCCGGCCAGCGTGCTGAAGCGCTCGATGGTCTCGGCCATGGCCCGGGGCGAGTCGTGGCGCCAGCGCCGCTGGATCTCCATGGCCAGCAGCGCCCCGCCCCCGAACCACACCGCGGCCGCGGTGACGTGCACCGCCTGGGCCAGCACCAGCAGGCCCCGCGGCCGGCTGGCCTGGGGATGGCCCACGAACGTGAACGAGGCCAGCGCCACCAGCCCGGCCACCAGGCCCGCGGCCCGCTCCAGCGTCAGCCGCGACACCGACAGGAAGCCGACCATGCTGCCCGCCCCGCCGACGGCGAACACCCGGCGGCCCCAGCCCCGGGGCGGCCGGGCCAGGGACACGGCGAACAGCACGAGGGCCAGGAGGCGGACACACGCGGCGTCCCCGAAGCGGCTCGTGGCCACCAGCCCGAGCGCGTCGAGGTCGCCGGCGGCCGGGAGCCCCCGGCCGCTGACGACCATCGCCCGCAGCGGCACCGACACCAGGCAGGCGCCGATGCCCGCCAGCGACACGGCCACGAGCGTCGACTCCGACGCTCCCCTTCCCGTGACGGCCGGCTTGCTGACGTACAGGCGAAAGCAGACGCCGCCCACGACGAGCAGCGTCGCCACGTTCTCCACCCAGGTGGCGACGGAGAGGACACGGTCGGCCGCGAGCGCCCGCTTGACCGAGGCGTCGAGCGCCGCCAGCGGTCCCCCGCCCGAAGGCGGATCCGGCCAGCGCAGCACCACCAGGACCAGGCACGCCGCCAGCAGCCCGGCGGTGAACGCCGCCGCCACCCCCGCGGCCACCGGTGGGCTCGGCGGCAGCAGCGCGGGGGCGGCGGCGGGGGCGGGCGGAGTACTGGGCGCCCGCCCCGCCCCGGGAGGAGGTGGTTCCGGGACCACCGGCTCCGGCTCCGGGATCGTGACGTCGTCATCCACCCAGTGCCGGTAGTCGGCGGCCCGGTACCCACCCGGGGGCGTAGGACTGTCCGCCATGTCCAGGGCATCGTCCATGGGTCGGGGACGGGTGTCAGCCACGGCGGACCACCCGGGCGCGGCGGCGCAGGCCGATCGCGCCCAGCGCGCCCAGCGCGAGCCCGCTGAGCACGAGGGGACGGGGATCGGGCGGGGCCCCCCGCCGCAGCCAGGCGGAGCTCTGGGCCGGTGGCTGCGCGGCCCGGTAGTCCTGGTGGGCAGCGCCCGGCGGGCCCATGACGTGGAAGCCGAAGTGGCCGCTGATCATGTGGCTGTCGGCCGAGACGATCCGGTAGACGACCTCGACCTGGTAGTGGGCGGCCCCCGGGTCGGCGGGCACGACCCCGATCGAGAGCAGTCGGCCGTCCTCGCTGACGGTGACGTCCCCGGCGTCGATCCGGGCGCCGGCCTGCGTGTACACGGCCAGCGGGTCGCCCTCGACGGTGGCGGGCTTGGCGTCGAGGTAGACGGCGATGCGCTCGGGCAGGGCGTCGACGTCCGTCCCGTCCGCGGGCGCCGTGCCGACCACCACGGCGTGGGCCGGGGCCGGCGACGGCCGGGCCACACCGAAACCGAGGATCAGCACGGCGACGACGACGGGACGGAGGACGGCAGATCGGATGGTCGGCGTCATCTTCCCCCCGGTGATGGCGACCTGCGACGAGGATGTGGGTGCCGGGAACCTGGGCTCCCGGCACCCACGCCTGGGACACGCTCTGGTCAGGTCTGGTCGATGTAGAGCAGGGCGATGGCCATCTGGTCGTCGGCCGCGGCCGGCATGTTGTAGTTGCCGGTGATCGTCACCCGTTGGCCCCGTGCGACGGTGGCCACGGGATTCGCCCTCGTGCCGGTGCAGACTCCCATGCCCGACAGGTGGGCCTCCCCGTGGTGGCCCGTGTAGAGCGGGCTGCCTCCGTAGCGGGCGACGGAGTCGCAGATCGTGCCCCCGGTCGTGGTGTTGGTCACCGCGACGTTGACGCCGCCGTCGTGGATGTGGCCACCGGCGCCGACGATCCGGCCCGGACGGTTGACGTTCCAGGTCCACGAGCGGGTGCTCGTGCCGGCGGGCAC
>DATBGF010000210.1:0-2791 GCA_036558145.1 Acidimicrobiales bacterium | reverse complement strand
TGGTGTTCCGGGGCAGCAGCACCCGGAACGTGGTGCCGTGGCCCGGCGTGCTGTCGACCTCGACCGTGCCGCCGTGGGCGCGGGTGATGGCCGCCACGATGGACAGGCCCAGGCCCGTCCCGCCCTGGGCCCGGCTGCGGGCCGCGTCCACCCGGTAGAAGCGCTCGAACACCCGCTCGGACTGCTCGGCGGTGAGGCCGGGCCCCCGGTCGACGACCTCGATGCTCACGAGGTCGCGCTCGTCGCGCCGGGCCGATCCCAGCCGGACCGTCACCGGGGCGCTCGCGGGCGAGTAGGCCAGCGCGTTGTCCAGCAGGTTCGTCACCACCTGGCGCAGGCGGGGCTCGTCGCCGGACACGGAGAGGTCCCCGTCGCCGGCCGCTTCGACGTCGATCTCCCGGTCGGGCGCCGAGGCCTGGGCCGCGGCGACGGCCGAGCCGACGACGTCGACCAGGTCGACCGGGGCCAGCGTGAGCGGCCGCTCCTGGTCGAGGCGGGCGAGCTGGAGGAGGTCGTCGACCAGCAGGCCCATGCGGGTGGCCTCGTCCTCGATGCGGGACAGGAGCTCGGACATCTCGGACGGGTCGGTCACGGCCCCCTGGCGGTGCAGCTCGGCGAAGCCGCGGATCGAGGTCAGCGGGGTGCGCAGCTCGTGGCTGGCGTCGGCGATGAAGCGGCGCATGCGCTCCTCCGAGCGCCGGGCCCGCGCCTCGGACGCGGCGCGGGCCCCGAAGGCCCGCTCGACCTGTTCCAGCATGGCGTTGAGCGCCCGGCTCAGCCGGCCCATCTCGGTGGCCGGGTGATGGTCGGGGACGCGGCGGGACAGGTCGCCGCGGCCGATGGCGGCCGCGGTCAGCTCGATCTCGGTGAGGGGGTGCAGCGCGGTGCGCACCATCGAGTACCCGACGACGGCCAGGCCGCCGAGCACCGCCAGGCCCACGAGCACGTCGATGTGGACCAGCCGGTTCACGGTGGCGTCGACCTCGCTCAGGTTCATCGAGAGCAGGAAGGTCCCGCCCCCGGTGGCGGGCACCGCCACCGAGCGGAAGTGGCCCTGGCCCGGATCGGCGTCCACGGTGAACGCCTGGCCGTCGAGGTCCCGGGTGTCCTGGCGAGTGACGGTGGGCAGCTCCGGGGTCGTGCGGGTGACCCGCGGGACGTCCCAGAGGTAGGAGCCGCCGTTGTCCACGGCCTGCAGGTGGAACTGGGTGGGGCCGACGACCTGGGGCGGCGTCGCGACGGTCAAGCCGCTCTCGACGAGCTCGTTCGCGCCGGCGTAGAGCTGCTCGTCCACCCGGTCCACCAGGTACCCGCGCAGCAGCCGGGCACCGAACACGCCGGTCAGGGTGAGGCCGAGGAACGCGAGGGTCAGCACCGCGGTGATCAGGCGCAGCCACAGCGGGGTGCGACGCCAGGCTGCGGTCACCTCAGCCCCGCTCGCGCGGCGGCCTCAGGACGTACCCGATGCCGCGCACCGTGTGGATCAGGGGCTCCCGGCCGTCGGAGTCGAGCTTGCGCCGCAGGTAGGAGACGTAGGACTCGACGATGTTGGCGTCGCCGTCGAAGTCGTAGCTCCACACGTGGTCGAGGATCTGGGCCTTGGACAGCACCCGGCCGGCGTTCACCATCAGGTAGCGGAGGAGGTTGAACTCGGTGGGGGAGAGCGGGATCTCCTCGCCGTCGCGCCGGACCTCGTGGCTGTCCTCGTCCAGCTCCAGGTCGGCGACCGTCAGCCGGACCGACCGCTCGTCGCCGCCGCGCGTGCGGCGCAGCACGGCGCGGATGCGGGCGATGACCTCCTCCAGGCTGAACGGCTTGGTGACGTAGTCGTCGCCGCCCAGCGTGAGCCCGGCGACCTTGTCGTCGTTGGCGTCGCGGGCGGTGAGGAACAGCACCGGCATGGGCTCGCGGGCCGCGCGCAGGCGCCGGAGCACCACGAAGCCGTCGACGTCGGGCAGCATCACGTCCAGCAGGACCAGGTCGGGGTGGTGGCGCTCGGCCTCCTTGACGGCCTGGTTGCCGGTGGTGGCGGTGACCACCTCGAAGCCGGCGAAGCGCAGGCTGGCCGAGAGCAGCTCGACGATGTTGGGCTCGTCGTCGACCACGAGCAGCCGCGCCTCGGGCGCCCGCCCACCGGTGGGGGGCATGACCTCGCTCATGGCGGCGACAGGTACGAGAAGTCCATGGTCGGACACGACGGTATCGCTGCGCACGGAGACAGAGTGCGGCGCGGGCCTGGGTGTTTCCTGGACGCCGCCTGAACGGGGACTGAGCCGCTGGGGCGCTCAGGAAACTCTCAGGTGCCGTCCAGCCGCAGCGCAGGCTGTGGGCCAACAGTGTGACCCATGAGCGACGAGACCAAGACGATCCCCGGCGTCGCGAACCCCGAGGCATCGCACACCCCCGACGAGCCGGCCCCCCCGTCCGGCTCCCCCGAGACCCCCGCCGCGCCGGCTCCCGCGGCCCCGGGTCAGCCCTCGGCCCCCGCCGCACCCGCTCCCGCGGCTCCCGGCACGCAGCCTCCGCCTCCTCCTTCCCCTGTGGCCCCGTTCCCCCACCCGGCCACGCCCCCGACCCCGGCGGCCGCGGCCGCTTCGCAGCCGGCGCACGCCACCCCGCCGGCCGCGCCGGCCGCGGCGCCGGGGTCGTCCGGTTCCCAGTCGCCGTCCGGCACCACCGCCGCGGTGCCGGGCTGGCAGGCCGGCGGCGCTCATGGCGCCGCCGGGCCGGCCTCGCCTCCCTTTGCAGTGCCGCCGGGTGCTCCGGCGCCTGGAGCGCCGGCGTCCGCGCA
>DATBGF010000209.1:0-14104 GCA_036558145.1 Acidimicrobiales bacterium | reverse complement strand
TCGGCTGGACGATGGCTTCGATTTTGGTCATCATGCTTTCGGCCTCATGGAAATTAATCACCCATTGTCGATGGCAGCCCGCTGAACCGGGCGACCAACTCCGTAACTGCCCCATGCAGGGTCTGTTCCTTGGGCATTCCGGCCGGTGCACCGATCGACGAGATCACGTATTCCGGATAGGCCGGAATGCCATGCTCATGCAAGTCGAGTCCATAGAGCTCTCCCTCTTCCGAGACGCGTAGCGTGCCCGTGAGGTTCACTGCATACATGACAGCCAGAGCGACGCCGAATGTGGAAAGAGTGACAATGCTGCTCCCGATGAGTTGCGCTTTCATCAGCGTCCATCCCCCGCCGTAGAACAGGCCGGCAAGAGGAGCGGATTGTCCGGGGCGATAGGTCCGGTAGACCCGTATTGGCCGCAGGCAAACAAGCCGAGCGACAACGTTCCCCAAATGCCGCAGAGGCCGTGCACCGGGACGGCGCCGATCGGGTCGTCGATGCGCAGGTGCTCGAGCAGGTCGACACCCAGCGGGACGACGACACCGGCGATGGCGCCGATGAGGACGGCACCCATGGGGGACACCCAGTAGCACGGCGCCGTGATGGCGACGAGCCCGCCGAGGAAGCCGTTGAGCGACATGCCCAGGTCCCACTTCTTGGAGCGGGGGTAGACGAAGAGCACGGCGGCCATGCCGCCCGCGGCCGCGGCCAGCGTGGTGTTGGCGGCCACCCGGCCGATGCCCTCGAAGTCCATGGCCGACAGGGTCGAGCCCGGGTTGAAGCCGTACCAGCCGAACCACAGGATGACCGCACCGATCGAGGCCATGACCAGGTCGTGGGGCGGGGTGGGGCCACCGCCGTCGCGGGCGAACTTCCGCCCGATGCGGGGCCCGAGGACGATCGCGCCCCACAGGGCGATGAAGCCGCCGACGGTGTGCACCACGGTCGAGCCGGCGAAGTCACGGAACCACAGGCCGTCCTTGGTGATGCCCGAGAACCAGCCCATGGTGGTGCCCAGCCAGCCGCCGGGGCCCCACACCCAGTGCCCGATGATCGGGTAGATCAGGCCCGAGACGGCGGCGCTGTAGATGATGTCGCCCTTGAAGCTGGTGCGGCCGACCATGGCGCCCGACGTGATGGTCGAGGCGGTGTCGGCGAAGGCGAACTGGAACAGGAAGAAGGCGAGGAACGCCACCTTCGTGTCGAACATGCCGCCGTAGTCGTAGGTCGCCGGCGCGCCGTGCAGGAAGAAGTACTGGTGGCCGATGATGCCGTTGCCCGCACCGAACTGGAAGGCGAACCCGACCGCCCAGTACAGGAGGCCGCACAGGCAGGTGTCGAACACGCACTCCAGCAGCACGTTGACCGTTTCCCGCGAGCGGGCGAACCCGGCCTCGAGGGCCATGAAGCCGGCCTGCATGAAGAACACGAGGAACGCCGTGATCAGGACCCAGGCGGTGTTGATCGGGCTGATGAACGAGTCCGTCGCCTGGGCCGCCGAGGCCAGCGGTGCCGCGCCGACCGGCGTGTCGAAGAGGTGCACGAAGAGCTTCATGCCCGCGAGCACCCCGGCGACGCCGAGCAGCTTGCCGGTGAGGATCACCACGAACAATCGCCGGGTGTCCCTGTCCTTGAATCGATGGAGTCTGAGCGCCATGGCGCGCAACGTACGAAGTAAGGGTTACGTAATCATTCGGCCGCTATTTCCTGTTGAGGTCAGTTATCTGACGCTCATCTGTCGGGCCGGGCCCGCCTAGGACCTGTCGGAGGCCACCAGCCGGTAGCCGACGCCCGGCTCGCTGACCAGGCGCGGACGGTCCGGTCCGGTGCCCAGCTTGTTGCGGATCTGGGTGACGTGGACCCGCAGCGACCCCGTCTGGGCCAGGTCGGGCGAGCCCCAGACCGCGCTGAGCAGAGCGCTGTGGGTCAGGACCCGGCCCTGGCCGCGGGCCAGCAGCGACAGCAGCGCGAACTCCTTGCGGGTGAGGCGCAGCGGCCGGCCGGCCACGGTCGCGCGGTGGCCGGCGACATCGACGTGCAGGTCGCCGAGCTGGACCCCGCCGGCGCCGGCCGGGGCCAGGGCCGCCTGGCGGTGGCGCACGGCCACCCGCAGCCGGGCCATCAGCTCAGCCATGGAGAAGGGCTTGGTGACGTAGTCGTCGGCGCCCTCGTCGAGCGCCGTGACCTTGCGGTCCTCGTCCCCGTCGGCGCTGAGCACCACGATCGGCTCGGCGAACCAGCGGCGCAGCCGGCGGCAGACGTCGATCCCGTCGATGTCGGGCAGGCCGAGGTCGAGCACCACGACCTTGGGCTCGCTGGCCGAGACCCGGTCCAGCGCGTCGCCGCCGGTCCCCACGATCTCGACCGGATAGCCGCGGCCCCGCAGCGCCCCGGCCACCACCTGGGCCAGCACCTCGTCGTCCTCCACCAGCAGGACGGTGACGTCAGCGAACGGGGAGGCTGACCGTGAACTCGGCTCCACCTGCGACACGGTCACGGACGGCGATGCTACCGCCGTGGGCCTCGACGACCTCCTTGCAGATGGCCAGGCCCACGCCCGCCAGTCCGGCCTTGCCCCCGCCGCGGTGGAACGGCTCGAAGATGCTGGCGGCCTCGCCGGGCGCCACGCCCGGCCCGCTGTCGGCCACGCTCAGGAGGACCTGCTCCGGCGCGGGGGCCTCGCCCCGGACCGTCACCCGGCCGCCCGGTGGGGTGTGGCGCAGGGCGTTCTCCACCAGGTTGGCCACGACCTGCTCGAGCAGCACGTAGTCGCCCCGCACCACGGGCAGCGCCGGCGGCAGGTCGGTCTCGAGCGCCACGCCGCCGCGCGCCGCCACGCCCTCCAGGCGCCGGGTGCTGTGCTCGACGACCTCGCCGACGTCGACGGCCTGCCAGCGGGGCTGGAGCGCGCCCGCCTCGATCCGGGCCAGGCTCAGGATGTTGGCCACGAGGCGGTCGAGCCGCATGCCCTCGTCCACCACCACGTCGAGCAGCTCGCGGCGCCCGGCCTCGTCCAGCCAGTCGGCGTCGCGGGCCTCGCTGGCCGCGCTCACGACCGCGGCCAGCGGGGTGCGCAGGTCGTGGGACACGAGCCGCAGGAGGATCGCCCGCTGCTGCTCGATGCGGGCCAGCGCGTCGACCCGGGATGCCACCAGCCCGCCCACGGCGAACGCCACGATGGAGAACACGACGAGGGCGACGAGGTCGTCGGCCACCCGGATGGTCGGGGTCCCGGTGGGTGGGAGCACCAGCGCGAACGCCAGCGTGGCCAGCGCCGCGACCGCCTGCGCGGCGCGCCGCCCGCCGAGCGCGGCGGTGGCGGCCACCGGCACCACGAGCAGCAGCGCCTGCGCGGGCCGGCCGAGCACGTTCTCCAGCAGGTGCACGGCCACCGAGAACAGGCCGACCGCCACCGCCCCGATCAGCGCCGCCCGCCGCGCCGGCAGGCCGCGCACGACCAGGCCGTGGGCCCAGGTGCGGGCCCGGGCGATCGCGGTCGGATCAGCCATGCGGGGGAGTCTGCCGCCCCACCACCCTGCCGCGGCAGCCCGCAGCCCCGCAGCGGCAGTCGAGGACGAACCCGGGCCCCGAGCAGGTGGAGTAGTCGACGGTCAGCTCCTCGCCCGCCGCGATGTCCCGCCCGGCCCGGAGGACCAACGGCCCGTCGAAGCCCAGGTTCGGATCGCAGCAGTGGTTCCCGTAGTGCGCGACCGTCCCCGTCGGGAGCACCAGGTGGACGCCGTCCGCCACCTGGACGGTGTCGACGTACGCGGCGGGATCGTCCCCTGCGGCCGCGAGCATCTCGTCGAGCGCCGCGGATCCCACCAGCCGGCCGCCGAGCCGGACCACGACCTCGCCCGCGGCGATGTCCCCGGCCGCGACCCATCCCTGCCCGTGGATGGCCGAGGGCCCCACGGCCACGCGGCCGTCCACCCACACGTCGGGCGACGGTTCCTGCTCCTGCACTGCTGGCAAGCTACGCCGATGACCCACCCTCGGAGGCTGGCGCCGGCAGCTCTGCTGGCCGTGCTGGCCGTCGCCTGCACCGGCGACGATCCGGACGCCGCGGTCGACGTGACCGCGGCGTGCGACCGCTTGGAGACGCTGGCCAGCGCGATCCTGGAGTCCAGCGACGCGACGACCACGGCACAGTTCGTCGCGGGCGTTTCCGAGCCGCTCGACGCATTCGTGGCGGCGGCCGGGTCCAGCGGCGATGACAAGCTCGCCGAGCTGGCCGAGATCTACAGCCGCGAGTTCGCGACCTGGAGCACCAGCTCCGGCATCGACGCCCGCGAAGCGCGCGGGAACGCGGACGTCGCCCTCGACCGGGCCGGCGCCCGCTGTCTCGAGCTCGGAGCCACCAACGACTTCCCCCAGCAGCCCTGACGCCGTAGGCGTGGCGCGGCCACTTCCCGCTCCCCAGGCGCGATGATCGCCGTCCCGAAGGGAGGCCGGGCCACGTGTCGGACGCCGCAGACCGCTACTACGAGCGCGCGGGCGTGCTCATCGACCAGGGTCGCCTGCGGGACGCCGCTGACGAGCTGCGGGCGGGGCTGGCCGTCGCGCCCGAGTCCCCTGCGCTCCTGATCGAGCTGGCCAACTGCCTCGTCGGCCTGGAAGCGCTCGACGAGGCGGAGGACATCGTGGCCGCCGCCATGCGCGTCGCTCCGGCCGAGCCGGCGGCGCTGCAGGTCTACTACCAGCTGCTGGAGCAGCGGGGCGACTACGACGGCGCCGAGCAGGCGATCCGCCACGCCATCGAGCTCGATCCCGAGGAGGCCGCCTACCACAGCTGCTATTCGTGGCTGCTGCTGGAGCAGGAGCGCTGGGACGCGGCGCTGGCCGAGGCCGACGAGGCCCTGGCGCTGGACCCCGACGATGAAGACGCCCCGATCGGGCGGGTCTTCGCCCTCGTGTCGCTGGAACGCGCCGAGGAGGCGATGGCGGACGCCCGCCGGAAGCTGGCCGCCGCGCCCGACGATGCCGGCGCCCACGCCGTCCTCGGTCTGACGTGCATGGCCGCGGGCGACCACGACGCCGCCTTCGACCACCTGCGCGAGGCCCAGCGCCTCGATCCGACCAAGGACTGGTTGCGTGACTTCGGGCTGATCGGGCTCGGGATCAGCGGGCGGCCGCTGTACGCCGCGCTGATCGCCGTGCTCATCGAGCGGCGGCGGGCGCACAGGTCCACACCGGAACCCGGCCTGCGGACCGTCCTGCTGGGCCCGCTGGCCCTGATGGCGACGCTGGGCCGGGTGGCGGTCCGGCCGCTGAGCACCGCCGTGCTGCGCTGCAGCCGCTACGGCCGCCTCGCGGTCACCCGGTCCGACACCGCGGCCGCCCGCGTCTTCGGGGCGGTGCTGCTCGCCGTGCTGGTGAACCTGCTGCTGGCCACGCTGGCGTGGGGGGTGGCGGGCGCGGCGGTGATCCTCGTGCTCGGCGCCTACGCGCTGGCCGTCACCGGCGTGGCGCTCGACGCCGACCGGTGGGGCCGCCGCCGCCTGTTCGCCCGCGTCGCCACCGCCCACGCGGCGGGCCTCGCGCTCTGGACCGTCGCGGCCGTGCCCGTGGGCATGCTGGCGGCGGGGTCGTAAAGGATGGGGATGAACGAGACCGCAGTCGACTACTACAAGCGCGCGGGCGTGCTCATCGACCAGGGCCGCCTGCAGGACGCGGCCGCCGAGGTGCGCGCCGGCCTGGCGGTCGAGCCGGAGCACCCGGACCTGCTCATCGCCCTGGCCACCTGCCTCGTCGGGCTGGAGGACCTCGACGGCGCCGAGGTGGCGATCGCCTCGGCCCTCCGCCTCGCCCCCGACGAGCCGTCCGCCCACCATGTCCACTTCGTGCTCCTGCAGGAGCGGGGCGACCACGAGGGGGCCGAGCGGGCCATCCTCCGGGCCATCGAGCTCGACCCCGACGAGGCGCAGTACCACAGCCTGTACTCGTGGCTGCTGCTGGAGCAGGAGCGCTGGGACGAGGCGCTGGCCACCTGCGACGCCGCCCTGGCCCTGGACCCGCTCGACGAGAACGCACCGGTCGGGCGGGCGCTCGCCCTCGTGTCCACGGGCCGGGCCGAGGAGGCGATGGAGGATGCCCGCCGCAAGCTGGCGGCCCGCCCCGACGACCCGACCGCCCACGCGCTGGCCGGGCTGACCAGCATGGCCACCGGCGACCACGACGAGGCGTTCGCCCGCCTCCAGGAGGCCCAGCGGCTCGACCCCACCAAGGACTGGCTGCGCGACTTCGGGCTGATCGGGCTGGGGCTGGCCGGGCGGCCGCTCAACGCCTCGCTCATCGCCTGGCTCGTCGACCTGCCCCGCGGCACCGGCCTGACGCCCGAGCCCC
Organism: Acidimicrobiales bacterium; assembly: GCA_036558145.1. Classification (GTDB taxonomy): domain Bacteria; phylum Actinomycetota; class Acidimicrobiia; order Acidimicrobiales; family VFJN01; genus ZC4RG19. The sequence goes on along the minus strand of DATBGF010000209.1, from coordinate 7,759 downwards.
GGCTGCGGACGATCCTGCTGGGCCCGCTGGCGCTGCTGGCGACGCTGGGCCGGGTATCGGTCCGGCCACTCACCACCGCGGTGCTGCGCCGCAGTCGCTACGGCCGGCTGGCGGTCAGCCCGGAGGATGCCACGGCCGCCCGGGTGTTCGGCGGCGTCCTGGCACTCGCGCTGGCGGCCACGCTGTGGGCGGCGCTGGCGAGCGGGGTCGCCGCCGCCGTGCTGGTCCTTGTCTTCGGCCTCTACGCGCTGGCCGTCACCGGGGTGGCGCTCGACGCCGATCCGTGGGGCCGCCGCCTGCTGGTGTCCCGCGTCGCGGCCGCCCACGCCGGGGGCCTCGCGCTGTGGAACGTCGTGGGGGTCACCGTGGGCGTGCTGGTGGTCGGGTGGTAGGGGGCGGCATGGCCGGGGATGCGTTCGACGCCCTGTTCGAGGCCGTCCGGGTCTCGCCCGACAACGTGCCGCTGCGGCGGCACCTGGCGGACTCGCTGCTGGCCGCCAACCGGGCCGGTGAGGCCGAGCACGAGTACCGGGCGGCACTGAAGCTCGCACCCGACGACGACGGGTGCGCCGTCGGGCTGGCCGACGCCTTCTTCCGGCAGGGCCGCCATCAGGAGGGCCTGGCCGTGCTGGAGAGCCGGCCGCCCGCCGCCGCGTCGCCCGAGGCCCGCCTGCTGGCCGCCCGGCTGCACCTGGCCACGGGCGCGGTGGCGGACGCCCGCGCCTGCTACCTGGAGGCGGTGGCCGCCTCGCCCACGCTGGCCGATGCCGACCTGGCCGACCGGCTCGGCATGCGGGCTGGCGCGGCGGTCGCCGGCGGTCCGACGCTCGAGCGCGATCCGGACCTGGACCTGGACGACGACCTCGACATCGACCTCGCCGTCGACATCGAGCTGGTCCGCTCCGACGTCACCTTCGCCGACGTCGGCGGCATGGAGGCGGTCAAGGACGAGGTCCGCATCAAGATCCTGGACCCGGTGCAGCGCCCCGAGCTGTTCTCCGCCTTCGGCAAGAAGGCGGGTGGCGGCATCCTCATGTACGGACCGCCGGGATGCGGCAAGACGCACCTGGCCAAGGCGACGGCCGGCGAGCTGGGCGGCCCGTTCATCGCCGTCGGGCTGCACGAGATCCTCGACATGTGGATCGGCCAGAGCGAGCGCAAACTGCACGACGTGTTCGAGCGGGCGCGGCGCAACGCTCCGAGCGTCCTGTTCTTCGACGAGGTCGACGCGCTCGGCGCCAGCCGCGCCGACATGCACGCCAGCGGGGGCCGGCACCTCATCAACCAGTTCCTGAGCGAGCTCGACGGGGTGGAGGGCGACAACGAGTCGGTCCTGGTCCTGGCGGCCACCAACGCCCCGTGGTACGTCGACAGCGCCTTCCGGCGGCCGGGCCGCTTCGACCAGATCCTGTTCGTGCCGCCTCCCGACCAGGCGGCCCGGGCGGCGATCCTCCGCATCCTGTGCACCGGCAAGCCGGTCGAGGCCGTCGACTACGACCACCTGGCCGCCCGCACCGACGGGTTCTCCGGGGCCGACCTGGAGGCCGTCGTCGACCGGGCGATCGAAGCCAAGCTGCGCGCCACGATGCGCAGCGGCGGCGGCGTCTCGCCCCTGACGGCCAAGGACCTCGCGGCCGCGGCCCGGTCGGTCACCCCGTCGACCCGGGAGTGGTTCGCCACGGCCCGCAACTGGGCGACGCACGCCAACGCCGGGGGCACCTACGACGACGTCCTGGCCTGGCTCGAACGGCGCCACTGACCTGGTTCGTCCCCGCCGGGGCGGGTAGCTCCACTCATCGAGGAGAGAGGAGCCCCTGATGAGTGAACTCTGGACTTACCAGATGGTGGAGTACGCCACCCCGGGGTCCGAGGCCCAGCCCGCCGTACCGCCTGACCTGGCCGGTTACGGCGTCGAGGCCGCGGACGGCCACATCGGCAAGATCGATGAGGCCACCTACGAGGTCGGGTCCAGCTACCTGGTGGTCGACACCGGCTTCTGGATCTTCGGCAAGAAGCGGATGATCCCTGCCGGCGTCCTCACCCGGATCGACCACGACGACCGGAACGCGTACGTCACGCTGACGAAGGATCAGATCAAGCAGGCCCCGGACTTCGACGAGGCCCGCCGGGAGCAGGAGGCCTACCGCAGCGAGCTGGCCGACTACTACCGCGGCACTCGTACCGGGTGACGCACCCCAGGCGGGCGGCGTCTGAGCCTGAGCCCGGTGCCCCTGCCGGGCTCAGGCTCCGGCGTCACCGGCCTGGCCCAGCGGCGGGACCCCGTAGGGCGCCGGCTCGCGCCCCGCGAGGATGCTGCGCACGGCGGCCAGCGCCCTGTCGGCATCGGCCCCTGGTCGGTGCTCGTGCCGGAGCCGGTGGGTGGACGCCGCGAGATCGGTGAGCGCCCACAGCCGCCCGTAGGCCACCAGCACCTCGGGATCGAGGACGCTGCCGGTCAGCTCCCGGTACAGGGCGACCAGGCTCCCGCTCCCGTCGCCCATCCCGGCGATCATCCAGAGGTCACGCTCGGGCCGGGCGAGGGCCACGGTGTCCCAGTCGACCAGCGTCAGCCCGGCGCTGGTGCGGATCAGGTTCAGCGGATGCGGCTCGCCGTGGGTCACGACCATCCCGTCATCCATGCCGCCCAACGCCACGGCCAGCCGATCGAGCTCGGCCAGCCACCGCGTGATCGAGCCCCGCTCCCTGGCGAGCTCCCCTCGCACAGCCTCGGACAGGGGCCCGCCGTCCCACGGCCGGTCCAGAGCGTCGAGCGCCTCCTCGAACGCGGCGCGCCCCGGCACGTCGAGCCCCCGGACCACGAGCCCACATCCGGCGGTCGTGCAGGCGTGGGGCCGCGCCAGCATCCCGACCAGCTCCCTGTCCGGCGCCGCCCGCCCCCACTCCCCGGCCTCGCCGTCGACGTGCTCGAAGACCGCGACGCTGTGCCGCTCGTCGACCCGCACGGCCACCGCCCCGTCCGTGGTGATGACGGGCGCGGCCACGAACGTCAGCCCCGCGGCCCGCAAGTCGACCGCGGCCCCGTAGGCCGCCAGCAGGCCGTCGAACACCGCCTCCCGGTCGGCCCCGAGCCAGGGCTTGGTGTCGAGGTCGTCACAGGTGACGAACCACCGCCGCCCGTCGTGGCCGTCCGCGACCCAGTGGTAGGCCCCACCGCCCACGGGCAGGTACCGCAGGCCAGCGAGCCGCACCCCCCAGCCACCGGCCACGACGTCGGAGATCGTGTCCTCGGACACGCGCTCCAGCGGGCTCCGCATGCAGCCTTCAGCGCGCGGCGGCGGTGGCCGCGCCCGCGGCCGGCCGGATGTGGCTGAACGAGCTGCGGGCGTTCCAGGTGGGGAACGCCCGTGTCAGCCACGAGGGCCCGTCGAGCCGGATGCGGCCGTCCCTGATCGCCTCGGCCCAGCTGAGCTGGCCGGCGTGCCACTTCACGAAGGCTTCGGCCTCGGCGGTCACGTAGAGGTCCTCGTCGAGGCCGGTGTAGGTCTTGCAGATCTCGGTCTCGCCGTGCTCGACGAGCAGCCAGTACCGCTCGTGGGGTCGGTACCCCGTGAAGTCGAACCGCACGACCAGACGCCGCTCCGGCAACCGGTCCCGCCGGAGCGCGTTGCACATCGACCACAGCGCGACGAACGGATCGAGGTTCTCGGGCGCGATCTCGAGCCAGCGGGCCCCCCACTCGCCCAACGACTTGCACACCTTGAACAGGTCGTGGCCCGAGTCGGTGAGCCGGTAGCGGTGCCCGCGCCCGTGGGCCTTCGGCGCCGACTCGACGATGCCGAGGCGTTCGAGCTGGTCGAGGCGCTGGACGAGCAGGGTGCGGGAGAGCCCGGGGGCGCCCGCGAGGATCTCACTGAAGGTCCCGCAGCCGAGGTACAGGTTGCGGACGATGAGCGGGGTCCAGCGCTCGGCGAAGATCTCCGCACCCCGGGCGATCGGGCAGTACTGGCCGTAGGTCCTCACGGTGCCAGCGTCGCAAGCCTGGGCCTGGCAGGGAAGTCCAGATTCCGTACCTCGGAGTCCAGATCCCTGACTTCCCGCCGCGCCTTCCTGGTGGCGCGATGGCCGCCATGGAGATCCCCGACTTCCACGGCGAGCTGATCGCCGCCGGCCACCCCGACTACGACACTGCCCGAGCCGTGTGGAACGGCGCGGTCGACAGGCGCCCCCGGCTGATCGCCCGGTGCACCGGGACCGCCGATGTGGCCGCCGCGGTGCGCTTCGCCCGGGACCGCGACCTCGCGATCGCGGTGCGCGGCGGAGGCCACAACGTGGCGGGCACGGCGGTGTGCGACGGCGGCCTCGTCGTCGACCTCTCCGCGATGCGCGCCGTCTCGGTCGACCCCGCCTCCCGGACCGCCGATGTCCAGGGCGGTGCGCTGTGGGCCGACCTCGACCACGAGACCCAGGCCCACGGGCTGGCGACCACCGGAGGCATCGTGGGCCACACCGGCGTCGGCGGCCTCAGCCTGGGCGGCGGCATCGGCTGGCTGATGCGCAAGCACGGGCTCAGCGTCGACAACCTGACGGAGGCCGAGGTCGTCACGGCCGAGGGCACCATCGTCCGGGCCTCCGCCCACGATCATCCCGACCTGTTCTGGGCCCTGCGAGGCGGTGGCGGCAACTTCGGCGTCGTGACCTCGTTCCGGTTCGCCCTGCACCCGGTCGGCCCCACCGTCGTCGCCGGTGCGGTGTTCTGGGCGGCGCAGGACACCACCGCGGTCCTGCGCCACTACCGGGACGTCGTGGCGGACGCCCCGGACGAGCTCGGCACGGTCGTCCGGCTCGGCACCATCCCGCCCCTGCCGGCCGTCCCCTCCGACCTGCACTTCCGCCCCGCGATCTCGGTGGGCTGCTGCTACGCCGGACCGGTGTCGGACGGCCTGGCGGCCGTGGACCCGCTCCGCCGGTTCGGCAGCCCGCTGGTCGATCTGGTGGGAGCGACGCTCTACGTCGACCACCAGCGCAGCATCGACGACACGGTCCCCCACGGCTGGCACTACCACTGGAAGGCCACGAACCTCACGGGCCTGTCCGACGAGGTCATCGACGTCGTCGCCGCGCACGCCTACCGCGCCCGCTCGCCCCGGTCGTACTCGGCGATGTTCCACCTCGGCGGTGCGGTCGCCCGGGTCCCGCGGGACGCCACGGCGTACGCCGAGCGCGACGTCGCCCACAACATCGTGATCGACGCCGTCTGGCTCCCACCCGAGCACCGCACGGTCGGCCGGTCCGAGACCGCCTGGGCCGGGGAGTTCCTCCAGGCCCTCGCACCCCACCGCACCGGTGTCTACGTCAACTTCCTCGACGCCGACGACGGCACCGCCCGCGTCCACGAGGCCTACGGCGAGGACACCTTCGAGCGACTGGCCCGGATCAAGGCCGTCTACGACCCCGACAACGTGTTCCACCACAACAAGAACATCCGGCCTCACGCCCTGGCCGCCGATCCGGGCTGACGCCGGTCGCCACGTGCGAGGCCTTGACACGGGCATCCCGGTGCTTCAAGGTTCCCAAAGGGGCCTCGGTCGATCGACCGAACGAACGGCTCCGTGGAGGGGTGGCATCCCGTGGCCGACGAGCCCGAGACGAAGACGAGGATCCTGGCGGCCACCAAGACCAGCCTGGTCCAGGTCGGCTACGCCAAGCTGTCCACCCGTGTGATCGCCGACACCGCCGGCGTCCCGCTCAGCCAGATCCACTACCACTTCGGGTCCAAGCAGCGGCTGGTCCTCGAGCTGCTCGAGCAGGAGAACCGCCGGCTCCTCGGCCGGCAGGCCGCGATGTTCGGATCGGAGATGCCGCTCTGGAAGCAGTGGGAGCAGGCCTGCGACTTCCTGGACGACGACCTCGAGTCCGGCTACGTCCGGGTGCTGCAGGAGATGGCCGCGGCCGGGTGGTCCGATCCCGAGATCGCCCGCGCGGTCGGGCAGGACATCCGCGGCTGGTTCGACCTGCTGGTCGACGTGGCGCGGCGCGCCGAAGAGCGGTTCGGGACCCTGGGGCCGTTCCGGCCCGAGGAGGTGGCGGCGCTGGCCGGCCTGCCCTTCCTGGGCGCCGAGACGGTCATCCTGCTCGGGCTCGACGACACCGTGATCGCGGCGCGCTCGGCTCTGCGCAAGGTCGGCGACGTCCTGCGGACGCTCGAGGAGGGGAACGGTGCGGGCCGTCGTCGCCGAGACTGAGGGATCGATCACGCGGGGCGGGATCACGATCCACTACGAGCGCTACGGCTCCGGGACGCCGGCGCTCGTGCTCCTCCCGACCTGGTCGCTGGTCCACTCCCGCCACTGGAAGCTGCAGGTCCCCTATCTGGCCCGGCACTACACGGTGCTGAGCTTCGACGGGCGGGGGAACGGCCGCTCGGACCGGCCGGGCAACCCCGCGGCGTACGAGGCCGCCGAGTTCGCCGCCGATGCGCTGGCGGTGATGGACGCCACGGAGACCGAACGTGCGGTGCTGGTCAGCGTCTCGCGCGGCACCCTCTGGGGCCTGCAGTTGTGCGTCGAGCACGCCGAGCGGGTGCTCGGGGCGATCTTCATCGCCCCCATCGTCCCGTTCGCGCTGCCGGCGGCGGAGCGCGAGGTGCTCCAGCGGTTCGACGAGGTGATCGAGGATCCGGTGGGGTGGGAGAAGTACAGCGCCCACCACTGGAAGGCCGACTACCGGGACTTCGTCGAGTTCTTCGTCGGTCGGATCTTCACCGAACCGCACTCCACCAAGCAGCACGAGGACGCCGTGGGCTGGGCGCTGGAGACCGATCCGGCGACGCTGATCGCCACCAACCACGGCCTCCGCGGCGCCACCCCGGACGCGATCGGCGGGCTCGCGGACCGGGTGCGGTGCCCGGTGCTCGTCATCCACGGGTCCCACGACGCGGTCCGCAGCCACGTCAGCGGGGCCGCCCTGGCCGAGCGCACCCGCGGCACCCTGGTCACGCTGGACGGGTCCGGGCACTGCCCGCACCTCCGCGACCCCGTGCGGATCAACCTGGCGATCCGGCAGTTCGTCGAGGCGGTCGGCCGGTGAGGGCGCGCCCGCCCGACCGGGCCGGCTTCGTCGAGCGCGACGGCGTCAAGGTCGGCTACGAGGTCTTCGGCCACGGGGAGCCGGGGCTCCTGCTCATCCCGTCCACGCCCATCAGCCACTCGCGGTCGTGGAAGGGCCAGGTCGCCTTCCTGTCCCGCCACCACCGCGTCGTCACCGTCGACGGGCGCGGGAACGGTCGATCCGACCGGCCGGCCGAGAGCGCGGCCTACGGTCCGGCCGAGGTCCTCGCCGACCACGTCGCCGTGCTCGACGCCGCGGGACTGGCCCGAGCGGTCGTCGTCGCCCACTGCCACGCCGTGCCGTGGGCCCTGCGCCTGGCGGCCGAGCACCCCGACCGGGTGTCGGGCGTCGTGGCGATCGCTCCGGCCCTCGGGCTCGCTCCCCGGGAGGGGCACTGGACGGAGCCGGGCCGGCGCTGGGCCGACGAGGTGGTCGATCCCACCGGGTGGGCGCTGTGCAACCGCCACGCCTGGCGGCAGGACTACCCGCCCTGGCCCCGGTTCTTCTTCGGCGAGCTGCTCCCGGAGGCGCACTCCACCAAGCAGTACGAGGACGCCGTCGAGTGGGCGCTCGAGACCGACGCCGAGACGATGATCGCCGAGCGCCAAGGCCGGGCCTCACCGGAGGACCCGGAGGCGGCCGAGGCGCTGTCACGCAGCGTCCGGTGCCCCACGCTCGTCATCCACGGCAC
>DATBGF010000208.1:0-1523 GCA_036558145.1 Acidimicrobiales bacterium | reverse complement strand
TACGTGATCGCCGGCCGCCGAGGCCGGACCACCCCAGCGGCCGAGATCGACCGCACCGAGGCGCTGGCCGCCTGGGCCGAGATGCTGCGGGACGGCGTGGGCACGCCCCGGGGCATCGAGGGGATCATCACGTCCACCGCGTCGACCGCCCCGGCGCTGATCCGCCCGTCGGTGATGCGCTTCGCCCACCGGCTGGCGTGGCAGGACCTCCACGAAGCCCTGCCGGAGCTGGCCGCCGAGCTCGACCACCGCATCGGCGACCTCATCGTCACATCCCTGGACATCTCCGCCCGCACCGGCGCCCGCCAGGTCCGAGCCGTGCTCGACGACCTCGCCGACGCCGCCCGCGAGGAGGCCCGCATGCTCCGCCGCCAGGAGGTCGCCCGCGCCCGGCCCCGCTCGGAGATGCACCAGGTCGTGTTCATCTCCACCCTGGTGGTGGCGTCGCTGGCCGTCGTAGGCCGGGACTACCTGAGCCCCTACCGCACCGGCGTGGGCCAGATCGTGCTCTGCGCGGTCGCCGGCCTGTGGGCCATCGGGTTCAGCGCCATGGCCCGCCTCGCCCGCGCCGAGCCGGTCGAGCGCTTCCTCACGGTGAGGGACCGGACATGACGCTGCCCACCCCGCCGCCGACCCCCCGCCCCGCTTCGTGTCGCCGGGGTCGGGGTGTTGTGGCCGGCGATCCGTCCGCCGCGCCGGCGACCCCCCGTCCTGCTTCGTGTCGCCTGGGTCGGGGTCTCGTCGTGGCCGGCGATCCGTCCGCCGCGCCGGCGACCCCCCGCCATCCTTCGTGTCGACCGCGTCGGGGTGTCGTGGCCGGCGTTCGGGCCGCCGCGCCGCCGACTCGCCGCCCCGCGTCATGTCGCCTGCGTCGAGGTGTCGTGCCGGGCGTTCGGGCCGTCGCGCCGCCCATCCCCCGCCTCGCTTCGTGTCGCCTGCGTCGGGGTCTCGTGGTGGGGGTGCGGTCGTGATCGGGGCCGCTGCGCTGGCCGGGGCCCTCGCCGGGTTCGGCATCTGGGTGCTGGTGACCGGGCTGCGACCCGAGCCGGAGTCGCTGGCCGCCGCGCTCGGGCGCTTCGAGCCGCGGGCGCCTGTCGCCGTCACGGACATGTCCACCCTCAGCTGGGACAACCGCGTCGGCGCCCTCGCCCTGCGCCACGTGCCGGTGCTGGAGCGCTTCGTGTCCCGAGCGCGGGCCGATCTGCGCATCGTGGGTCGCACCCCCGAGGACTACGCGGGCGAGACCGCCGTCTACTTCATGTTCGGCATCCTGCTCGGCCCCTGGCTGGGCGCGGCGGTCTGGGTCGCGGGGGCGCCGTTCCCCGCCACGATCGCCGGGGCCGTCTCGCTGAGCGCCGGAGCGATCGGCCTGTTCGTCCCCTGGTTCTCGCTGCGGGACAAGGCCCGGGCGCGGCGGGCCGGCTTCCTCCACGCGCTTATCGCCTACTGCCACGTGACGGCCATGTCCCTCGCCGCCGGACGCGGGGTCGAGCAGGCCCTGACCACCGCAGCCGCGGCCGGGG
>DATBGF010000207.1:0-7343 GCA_036558145.1 Acidimicrobiales bacterium | reverse complement strand
GCCGCGGCAGCTTCACCACCGCGGCGCGCCCGTCCCCGGTCCCGACCCGCAGGACGTGATCCCGCTCGGCCAGCGCGGTGACCGACGCCAGCGTGATCCGACCGCCCCACGCCGCGGCCAGGATCCCCTCGACCGCGGCCCGCCGGGCGCCGGTGAGGCCGGCTGTCACCCGTCGCGGCGCTCGGCGCGCCCGTCACCGGCGGAGGCGGCGCGCAGCACCCACAGGGGCATCCGCCCGAAGTCCTTGAGGTAGCGGGGCCGCATGGAGCGCAGACGGTAGCGCTGGTCGTCGGCCAGCTCCTTGCGCAGGGCCTCGTTCACCACGATGGTCCCGGGGAAGGCGACGCCGGTGATGCGGCTGGCCAGGTTGACGGTCGGCCCGTACAGGTCGCTCTCGCGCTCCAGCAGCGGCCCGTAGGCGATGCCCACCCGCACCTCGGACAGGTCGTCGACCTCCCGGGCACCGGCCGACAGCGCCAGGGCGATCTCGGCGCCGGCCCGGGGCGCGTCCACCGTGAACATCACCTCGTCGCCGATCATCTTGACCACGCGACCGGCGCGCGCCGTGACGACGTCGTAGGCGAGCTGCTCGAACTGGTCGAGGATCAGGGCCAGCGTCTCGTCCCCCACCTGCTGGGACAGCGCGGTCCAGCCCACCAGGTCGGCGAAGCCCACCACCCCGAGCTGGCCCTGCCCCGACTCGGCGATGGTCAGCCGCCGGCGGATGGCGGTGAGCAGGTGGCGGCGCCAGGCCGCTTCCAGCACCCGGGGCACCACCGGCAGCAGCGCGCTGGCGCTGGCCACGATCTGCTCGTCGGTCACGGGCCGGCCGGCCACCTCGCCCCGCCGGGGCGATCCGCTGACCCGGGCGCTGATGACGTCGACCTGGGCGGAGGCCACCCGGGACATGGCCGAGCCGACCACCCGGCTCATGTGCAGCACCACGTCGCCGGCCGCGGGATCGGCCGCCATGAACTGGCCGATCAGGCCCAGCAGCTCGACGTCGGTCTCGGTGAACGCCCGCTCGCCCGGCCGCGGCAGCGGGTAGCCGAGCATGCGCCAGATCTTGCCGATCTCGGCCGCGCCCAGGCCGGTGCGCTCGGTGACGGCGGCCAGGTCGTGCTGCGGGGCCGTGGGGAGGATCAGCCGCTCCACGGCCATCAGCGGCAGGGTGCCCTCGCGCTGGGCCTCGTAAAGCTCCTCCTCGCTGACGCCCTGGGCGGCCAGCATCTCCCGGACCACCCGCACCGCGTCGTCGCCCAGCGCCGCGGGGTCGAGGCCCGGGGTCCGGCTCACCCGAACGAGTCCCCCTGGCGAGGGCCGGAGCCCGGCGCGCCGACCGGGGCGGCCGCCCGGGCCGGTTGCCCGACCCCGGGCACCGGTCCCAGCAACGCCTCGCCGCGCCGGTCGGTGGTGGACCAGCCGGGGTCGAGGCCGGGGGCGGTCAGCCGGACCGGGCCGTGCCCCTCGTGGGGCTCGACCTCCCACAGCAGCGCCACCCGGTCGCCGTGCCAGCGCACCGCGTAGGACACGTGGCCGTGGGCGGTGGGCGCGTCGTGGACCTCCCAGCCCTGCCCGAACCAGGTGTCGGGCACCAGCGACGCCAGCATGATCCCGTCGCCGTCCTCCCGGACGAGCAGGTCCCTCACGAAGCTGAGCAGCTCGGCGCCGGCCCAGCCGTGGTGGCCGTCGCCCATGCAGCCGCCGCCGAGGTGCGGGTGGACCGCCTCCGGCCAGGTCCAGGTCGGGCTGGCCACCTCCAGCAGCCACGCCAGCCGGTCGAGGCAGCGGCGGTCCCCGGCCCGCAGCTCCACCGCGGCGAGCTGCATCGTCAGGTAGGTGCTCAGCCCGGTGTGGGTGATGCCCTGGAACAGGGCGCGGCCCTCGGCCGCGGTGAAGCGCTCGCGCAGCGCCTCGACGGTGGCCACCATGCGGGGATCGCCGGGGGCCAGCAAGCCGAGCGGGGCGCACGCCGCCAGCGTCCCGACCGCTCCGGAGTCGAGGCCCCGGCGGGGCCCGGCCGGGATCGCCTCGGTGCCCAGCCGGTCGGCCGTGCGGGCCAGCGCCTTCTCCACGTCGGACCACATGGCCGCGGCGAAGCTGCGGGCGTCGGCCGCCGCCTCGGGCTGGCCCGCGGCGTCCAGCAGCCGGCCCGCCGCTCGCAGCCCGGCCACGCCCCAGAAGTCGTCCCAGTAGTAGTGGTCGATCGGCCCGAGGTGCTCGGCGGACCGGCCCGGCGGCAGCAACCCGGCGACGTCGGCGTCGCCCCGGCCGGTCCGGCGGGCGTGCTCGATCCACTGGGCGGCCAGCGCCACCGGCTCGGCCAGGGCGCGGGCCAGCTCCTCGTCCCGGCCCAGCTGCCAGTGCTCGGCCATCGTGACCAGGGCGGCGCCGTTGGCGTCCCACTCGTCGCGCTGGCTCCAGAAGAAGCCGTCGGGCCGCTGCCGGCCGGGGTAGGAGGTGACCACGCGGGTGACCTCGTCGTGGTAGCCGTAGCGGTCGAGCGCGCCGAGCATGTAGGCCGCGTCCCGGAACCAGAAGCGGTGGTACGTGGCCGGGCCCGGGGTGATCTCGTCGCCGTCGTGGGCCAGCAGCAGGAAGCGGCGGTTGGCGGCCACCGCCTCGGCCAGGCGCTCGTCGGGCAGCACCAGGCGCATCCCCCGGTCGGCCTGCGACCGCCAGCCCGCGGCGACCGCCTCGGCCGGCGGCAGCACCGCGGGGAACGTCGACGCCGCCGGGACGGGCTCGGCGTCGAGGGGGATCACCGCCCGGAACGTGGCCCCGTGGGCCAGCGGGAAGACGAAGGCGGCCTGGGCCAGGCCCGCCGGGTCCCGCACCGGGCCCCGCCAGCGCTCGGCCGCGTCGCCGCCGGTCACGACCGCGGCGGAGTCGCCGCCCCGCAGCGACGAGCCCGCCACCCGGGCCGGCACCCGGGGCAGCACCAGCGCCGGCCGGCCGTCTACCGCCACCGTGCTGCCGTTCAGGTCGATGCGCTCGATCACACCGACGCCCTCGGGCGTGTACGGGCGCACCGCCAGGGCCAGCGCCACCGGGGCGCGGGAGCGGTTCTCGACCTCGACCACGACCACCTCGCCGCCGCCCTCGGCCGAGCTGCGGCGGGCCGCGTAGGCCCGCGCCACGGCGTCGCCCGCGGGGATGCTCATGGCGGTCTCCACGACCGGCGACGCGTCCATCAGCCGCTGGCGCACGGCGACCTCGCGCGACGGCAGGTGCCAGCGGTCGTCGGCGCCGATCCACCAGTCCAGCGACCAGCCGGCGTCCGGCGGCGTGACCAGCCCCCGGGGGTCGACGATCGCCTCCCGCCTGCCGTCGAGCGTGCCGATGGCGGTCCAGTTCCGGTAGGTCATGTTGGTCAGGAACGGCAGCGGTCCCCGGGGCACGAACGCGGGCGAGGCCGGGTCGAGCTGGCGCTCCAGCCAGAACGGCCCCACCCAGTCCGGCGTGACCTGGGCGGCGGCGCGCGAGCGCAGCGCCTGGAACAGGGTGCGCGACGCCACCGGCATCATCTCCCGGGGCAGGGCCAGCTCCGGCGGCTCGCCCAGGTGGCGCAGCGTGGTCAGGTGGCGGACCGCGTCGTCGGGCACGTGCAGGGCCCGCAGCAGGCGGCGCAGGAGCCAGGCACGGGCGCGCGTCGAGCGGGCCACTAGCGCATGCCGTGCATCTCGGAGCCGACGTCGCGCCGCAGCAGCCCGCGGTAGGCCTCCTTGGCGGGCCGGCCCTCGTGGATGACCCGGTAGATCTCGGTGGCGATCGGCATCTCCACGCCGAACTTCTCGGCCACCTCCACGGCCACCTTGGAGGTCTTCACGCCTTCGGCCACCATCTTCATCTCGGCCGTGATCTCCTCGATCGAGCGGCCCTTGCCCAGCTGCTCGCCCACGTAGCGGTTGCGGCTCTGGCGGGAGATGCAGGTGGCGACCAGGTCGCCCATGCCGGCCAGGCCCGCGAACGTCAGCAGCTCGCCGCCCATGGCCATGCCCAGGCGCGACAGCTCGGCCAGGCCCCGGGTGATGACCGCGGCCCGGGTGTTGTCCCCGGTGCCGAGCCCGTCGGCCATGCCCGAGGCGATGGCCATCACGTTCTTGAGCGCCCCGCCCACCTCGCAGCCGATGACGTCGGGGTTGGTGTAGACCCGGAACCCCTCGCTGGCGAAGATGTGCTGCAGCTCGGTGGCGATGTGGTCGTCGGAGAAGGCCACCACCGTGGCCGCGGCGTGGCCCGCGAGGATCTCCTTGGCCAGGTTGGGCCCGGTGAGGGCGCCGACGGGATGGCCGGGCAGCTCCTCGCTGATGACCTGGGTCATGCGCAGGTGGCTGCCGACCTCGAGGCCCTTGGCCAGGCTCACGACCGGCACCCAGGGGCGGACGTGCTCGGCCATCTCCTGGAGCGTCGTGCGCATGCCGTGCGACGGCACGCCCATGACCAGCACGTCCGCCCCGCTCACAGCCTCCTCCAGCGAGGCGGTCGCGACGAGCTCCGGGGGGAGCTCGAAGTCCGCCAGGTAGTCGGAGTTGCGGTGGTCGCGGGTGATCTCCTCGGCCAGCTCGGGGCGGCGGGCCCACAGCACGGTCGGGGCGTTGCGGGAAGCCAGCGCCGCGATCGTGGTCCCCCACGACCCGGCGCCGATCACCGCGACACGGATGGGCATGCGCTCACCGTAATCGCCGACCACGCGTCATCCCGGAGCGATCGTGGGGCCGGCGGCCACCCGGGATACGCTCCGCGCTCGTGGCAGCGCCCCTGTCAGGGCCGTCCTCTGCGGCGGTGATCGTCCCGGTCAAGGCGTTCACCGCGGCCAAGCTCCGCCTGGCGCCCGTCCTCGACCCGGCCGAGCGCGCCGCGCTGGCCCGGCGCATGGCCGAGATCGTGCTGGCCGCCGCCGACCCGCTGCCGGTGGTCGTGGTGTGCGACGACGACGAGGTGCGGGCCTGGGCCACCGGGGCCGGGGCCCGGGTGGTGTGGTGCCCCGGCCGGGGGCTCAACGGCGCGGTGGCCGACGGAGTGGCCGCGCTGGCGGGCGAGGGCGTCGAGCGGGCCGTCGTGGCCCACGCCGACCTGCCCCTGGCCACCCGGCTGGACTGGGTGGCGGACTTCCCGGGCGTCACGCTGATCCCCGACCGGCGCCTCGACGGGACCAACGTGGTGGCCGTCCCCACCGGCGCCGGCTTCGGCTTCAGCTACGGCGCCGGGTCCTTCGGCCGCCACCGGGCCGAGGCCGCCCGCTGCGGGCTGCCCGCCCGGCTGGTGCGCGACGCCGCGCTGGCCTGGGACGTCGACCTGCCCAGCGACCTGCCCTGGCCCACCCCGCCCGACCGCGCCCCCAGCCCGGTCGGGGCGCCGCGGCGCTGATGCGGCGCGACCTGCCCACGCCGGCGTCCGCGCTGGCGATCGCGGCCCACCCCGACGACGTCGAGTTCGGCTGCGGGGCCACGCTGGCCAAGTGGGCCGCCGCGGGCTGCGTGGTGCACCACCTGGTGTGCACCGACGGGTCCAAGGGCACCTGGGATCCCGACCAGGACCTGCCCGCGCTGGTGGCCCAGCGCCAGGACGAGCAGCGGGCCGCGGCCCGGGCGCTCGGCGCGACCGGCGAGCAGGTGTTCCTGGGCTGGCCCGACGGCGAGCTCGACTCGGGCGTGCACCAGCGCTGGCAGATCGCCTACTGGATCCGCCGGCTGACCCCCGAGGTGGTGCTGGGCCACGACCCGTGGAAGCGCTACCGGCTCCACCCCGACCACCGCCACGCCGGGTTCCTCACGGTGGACGGCGTGGTCGCGGCCCGCGATCCCCACTTCTTCCCCGAGCAGTCGCTCCCCCACCACCGGCCGAGCGCGTTGCTGCTCTTCGAGGCGGACGAGCCCGACCACGTCGAAGCGGTGGGCGATGCCGAGGCCGAGCTCAAGCTGGCCGCGCTGGAGTCGCATCGCAGCCAGCTCGTGTCCACGATGTTCATCGACGCGGCCTCCCCCGAGCACGAGCAGCAGCGCGAGGCGTTCCGGGCCCGGGTCCGGGACCGCCTGGCCGAGCACGGCGCCCTGGCTGGGATCCCGCAGGGCGAGGCGTTCAAGGCCATCACGGAACTCTGACGCCCGACCGCAGGGCCGCGGGGTCAGTTGAGCGAGGGGTGGGAGGGGAAGTGCTCCAGCATGGCCGTCCGCCCGCCCTGGCGGCGCAGCACGGCCCGCCACATCGCGTCCGGGTCGGCGGCGAAGACGTCGTCGTCGGTGGCGTCGACCACCAGCCACGCCCCTTCCTCCAGCTCGGCTTCGAGCTGGCCGCCGCCCCACCCCGAGTAGCCGGCGAAGAACCGGATGCCGTCGACGCCCGGGGCGACGTCGTCGGGATCGAGGTGGAGGTCGATCGTCCCGATGTCGCCCACCACGCTCGTCCACCCCGGGGTCTCGGCGGTGTCGCGCGCTTCGGACGGGTCGGGCCACACGGGCGACCCGGCGGCCGGGTGCCGCGGATCGGGGTGGCCCGCGGCCCGGGGCCTGCGGGCCAACGCCAGGACCGCGTTCTGCTCGACGGGCCCGCCCATGTACAGCACGGGCGGGCTGGCGGCGAGGGCGGACCACTCCCCGAGCACGGCGTCGACCTCGAGCTCGGTCGGGCGGTTGAGCACCACCCCGAGCGCGCCGTCGGGCGTGTGCTCGATCATGAGCACGACCGTTCGGTCGAAGTTGGGGTCCTCGAGCATCGGCTCGGCGATGAGGAGCTTGCCCGCCGTGCTGTCGTGCGGTGCCACCCGGCCCAGCATGGCGCGTCCGGTCGTGCCCCGCAGCCAGACCCGGCCCCACCTGCACCTCCGGAGAGGTCCGGCCCTGCCGGCCGCCGGGCGCGAGACTCGGGGCCATGAGCCTCGCCGACGGGACCTACGACGCCCTCGTGGTCGACGCCGTCGAGCGCGACGACGGCACGGTGGCGGTCGACCTCACGATCGTCGCCGGCGACGTCAAGGGCGAGGTCGTCACCCTGCGGGCGACGGGCCTGCCCGGCGACCCGCTCGACCTGCTGGGCGTGCCGGCGACGATCACGGTGGCCGACGGCACCCCGTCGGTCCGCTTCGAGCCCTGACGTCACCCGTCGCGACCGAACTGGGTGACGAACCGGTTGCCCAGCCACCACGACGTCACGCGATTCGACGAGGCTGCCCGGGAGGCCCGCCGCCCCGTCGGCGTCAGGCGGGGTCGACGTCAGGCGGGGTCCGGGTCGTGGTCGGGCAGGCCGGCCAGGGCGTCGCGGAGGCGGGACGCGACCGCCGCCGCCTCGGCGTCGTCCGCGTACTTTCCCCGCGGCCAGAAGAACCCGCGGAGACCGTCCTTGGG
>DATBGF010000206.1:0-12610 GCA_036558145.1 Acidimicrobiales bacterium | reverse complement strand
CCGCCACGCTGCGGGCGACGTCCAGGTGGTCCCGCACGAGCGCCTCGCGGTCCCGCCCCGGCTCGGCCAGCACGTCGAGTGCGTTGCGCCCGGGGAGCCGGCGCTCGACGACGACGAGGCGGCCCTCGACCTCCCGGTGCTCCAGCACCTCGGGCAGCGCCACCCGCCAGCCGGGAGTGGCGATGGACGCGAGCAGCCGGCGCCGCTCCTCCAGCGGACCGGGATCGACGCCGGGGTGGGGCAGGCGCAGCACCCGTTCGGCGTCGAGGGCGAACACCCGGGCCTCGCCGCCCCGCCCCAGGAACGCCGACTCGTCGACGCCGAACGCGGCGAGGACCGCCCGGTCGCACCGGCGGGACTCGACGTCCGCCAGGCGGTCTCCGAAGCGCGGGCCGCCCTCGGTGGCGGCGCCGAGGGCCGCGACCCGCGCCCGCAGGACCCGGTCCGACGTGGCGACCGCCGTCCCCTCCGGCGAGGGGCGCCCGGCCACGATGCGGACGATCTCGTCGTGCGCCGCGTAGCGCACGTCCACGCCGTAGTGGCGTCCCTCCGGCAGCCGGGCCGTCGCGTCGCCGTCCACGACGACCAGCACGTCGTCGCCGGTCTCGTCCCGCCAGCGGACGACCTCGTCCAACAGGCGGGCCACGGCGCCCGGGGCGATCCGGGCGTCGACGATCCAGTCCGGCACGGAGCTACGCGCTCGGCCACTCCGGGTCGAGCTGGCGCAGGAACTGCGCGCACCGCTCGGCCTCGTCCTGCTCGCCGATGGCCTGGGCCGCGGCCCGCAGGCCGTCGAGCGCCCGCAGGAAGCCGCGGTTGGGCTCGTGGCGCCAGCGCACGTAGCCCGAGCCGCGCCAGCCGCTGGCCCGCAGGCGGTCGAGGCCCCGGTGGTAGCCGACCCGGTGGTAGGCGTAGCACTCGACGTCGTCCCGGCCGAGCAGGCCGAGCTGGGCCCAGCCGTCGAGGAACCGGGGCCAGCGGGCCACGACGGCCGCCACCGCGTCCCGCTGGTCCCCCACCGGGAGGGCCAGGGCCTCGTCCAGGGCGGTGAGCGCCTCGGCCGGCTCGGGGTCGAGGATCGTCTCGGGCGGGCCGCTCGCGCTCAGGTGCACATCAGTCATCGGACCCATTCTGCTCGACGACCCCCGCGGGGTAGCCAGGCGCCACCGGCCGTCCCGCCAGGTAGTCGCTCGACGCCGCGTAGGCCCCGTCGATCATCTCGGCCACCCGGGTGAAGTCGTTGTAGCGGATGCCCGGCGCCGTCCCCGCGGGCAGCAGGTGGACGTCCACCGACTCGGGCATGGCGGCCAGCTCGCGCTTGAAGCGATGGTGGCGGGCCAGCCAGAAGGACTGGATGGCCACGTCCAGCGGGCGCCGGGGCTCGGGCCGGGGGCGCGAGAACCCGGACACCTGGAGCACGTAGAGCGTGCGGGCGCCCAGCTCCACCGCCCGGGACATGGGCACCTCGTCGACGATGGCGCCGTCGAGGTAGCGGACGCCGTCGATCTCCACCGCGGGGTACACGGCCGGGATGGCGGAGGACGCCAGGATCGGCTCGATCAGCGGGCCGGAGGCGAACCACGCCTCCCGCACCCCCAGCACGTCGGTGGCGACGCACTGGAACGGGATCGTGAGCTCCTCGAAGGTCCGGGCCCGCAGGTGGGCTTCCAGCGACTTGCGGAGGCCCTCGTTGCCGTGGATGGCCTCACCCTTGCGGGCCAGCGCCACCGCTCCCGGCAGCAGGCCACCCGGCATCAGCTCGGAGTGGTCCAGATCCCGCCACAGGCGCTCCATGCGGGCCACCCCCGCGAGGGTGGAGTCCTCGGCCAGGGCCGCCCCGTTGATGGCCCCCACCGAGCAGCCGACGATCAGATCGGGGCGCAGGTCGCGCTCGGCCAGCGCCCGCAGCATCCCGATCTGCAGCGCCCCCAGGTTGCCGCCCCCGGACAGGACGAACGCCACGGGCCCGGGCTTGCGGCGCCGGCGGGTCCAGCGGGACAGGACCGTCATCGCAGGCCCCGGCTCCCCGCGGCTGCGTCCGCGAGCTCGACGGCCCGGCGGACCAGCGCGGCGAACGCGGCCGGGTGGCTCAGGTGGGCGCCGTGGCCGGCTCCCTCGATCACGGCCAGCTCGCCCTGGGGCGCAGTGCGGGCCAGCTCGGTCGTGGCCCGCCGGTGGTGGTTCCGGGCCTCCGACCCGTGGGCGGCCAGCACCGGGACCGCCAGCGCGGCGGCGGTGTAGGGCGGGGGCGCGGGCGGGCGCACCGAGCGCAGGTCGGCCAGGAGGGCGGGGCCCTCGGCCCGGCGCTCCTCCCGCATGCGGGCCGGCATGCGCTCCCAGATGTCGTCGCCGATCAGGCGGCGCAGCATCGCCTCGGCGGCGTCGCCCGGGTCGATGTTCTCGCCGCCGTCGAACGGGGGACGCCGGCCGGCGAGGTCGCCGCCCATGCCCGGCCAGGCCGCCTCCCACATCCTCGGCGCCTCGTAGGCCAGGACGGACCGGGCCAGGTCGGGCCGGCGCTCGGCCAGGGCCAGGCAGATCACGCCGCCGAAGCTGTGGCCGACCAGCACGGACGGCCGCCCGGCGACGACGCTGGCCAGGTCGTCCACCTGCTGGTCGAACGAGACGGCCGGCCCCAGTGCCAGCGAGCGCCCGTAGCCCCGGCGGTCGTAGCGCACGACACAGTGGTCGTCCATCAGCTCGCGGCGCACCCGGAGCATGCCCCCGGCCCGGTCCATGGCCCCGTGGACCAGCACGACCCGGGGCCCGTCCCCGGACTCGTGCACCCACAGGCCGCCGTCGTCCATCGCCTCCACGACTACTCGACCCCGACCACACGCAGCACGTCCGTCGTGCCCGCGGCCCGGCCCGGCGCCCCGGCGAGCACCGCGATGGTGTCGCCGTGCTTCACCACGCCGTGCGCCACCGCCGCCTCCACCACGCACCAGACCATCTCGTCGGTCGTGCGGTACTCCCCCACCACCAGCGGCTCGACGCCCCACGACAGGGCCAGCTGGCGGGCCGTCGCGAGCGACGGGCTGGCGCCGAGCAGCCGGCAATGGGGCCGCACGGTGGCCATGGCCCGGGCCGTGGACCCCGATCGGGTGCAGCACACGATGGCGGCCAGGTGCAGCTCGTCGGCCGCCCGCAGCGCGGCGTGGGCCATGGCCACCGTGACCGCCTGGATGGACGGCGCCCGCCGCTCCACCAGGCCCCGGGGCACGTCGTGGTGGTGGTCGTCGAACTGCTCGGCCCGCTGGGCGATGCGGGCCATGGTGCGCACCGCCAGGGCCGGGTCGTGCCCGATGGCGGTCTCGGCCGAGAGCATGAGCGCGTCGGTGCCGTCGCCCACCGCGTTGGCCACGTCGGTGGCCTCGGCCCGGGTCGGCGACGGGGCGGTGACCATGGACTCCAGCATCTGGGTGGCGGTCACCACGGGCACGCCGCGGGCGCCGCACGCCCGGATGATCCGCTTCTGCAGGTGGGGCACGTCCTCGATGGGGAAGTCGATGCCGAGGTCGCCCCGGGCCACCATCACGCCGTCGGACACGCCGAGCAGGTCGTCGAGGTGGTCGACCGCGGCCCGGGTCTCGATCTTGGCCATGAGCCGGGGACCGTCCGGCCCCAGCGCTTCGCGCACGGCCTTCAGCTCCGCCGGGGTGCGCACGAACGACACGGCCACCCAGTCGGCCTCCCGGGCGACCTCGTCGATCAGCCGCAGGTCGTCCTCGGTGGGCACCGGCGGCAGCCAGCGGTCCGACGGCAGGTGGGCCCCGGGCCGGCCCTGGAGCCGCCCGCCGGTCTCCACCCGGGCCCGGATCTCGCCGGCCCGCACCGACGTGATCTCCAGCGTGACGGTCCCGTCGCCCAGCACCACCACGTCGCGGGGTCGGACGATCTCGGCCAGGCGCGCCTCGTCCACCGGGATGCAGGACGTGTCGCTGGGCCCCTCCCCCGACACCAGGGTGATCTCGGCCCCCTCGACCAGGAAGGCGCCCCCGTCGGGGAACGGACCGGTCCGCACCTTGGGCCCGGGCAGGTCGGCCAGCACCCCCACGGTGCGGCCCTTGCGCTCGGCCAGCTCCCGCACCAGGCGGATGCGGTCGCGGTGGTCCGCGAGCGAGCCGTGGGCCAGGCTGAGCCGCACGACGTCCACGCCCGCGTCCAGCATGTCGGCCACGACGGCGGGGTCACCGGACGCGGGGCCCAGCGTGGCGATGATCTTGGTTCGGCGCATCAGTCCACTCGTCGGCGCAGGGGGTGGGCGTCGGGTACCTCGATGAGCGCGATGCGCACGCCATCAGGGTCGGCCACCCAACATTCGCGCAGGCCCCAGGGTTCGTCGACCGGGTTCGACAGCACCTGGACCCCGGCGGCGGCCAGCCGGGCGTGCTCGGCGTCGACGTCGGGGACCTGCAGCCACAGCGCCGCGCCGCCGCCGGTGACCGGGCTGCCCCCGCTGACCAGCTCGAGGAAGCCGCCGCCGAGGAAGAACACCACCCCGGTGACCCGGCCACCCGTCCCGTACTCGCGGTACACGCGCAGGCCCAGGACGTCCCGGTACCAGGCCAGGCCCGCACCGAAGTCCGACGGGCGCAGCAGGATCCGGCTCGAGAGCACCTCCATGGAGCGTCACGGTACTGAAGGACCTAGGGTGCCGGGTCCCATGGAACTCCTGCTCGTGCGCCACGCCCGTCCCCTGCGCGTGGAGAGCGAGTCGGGGCCGGCCGATCCGCCGCTGGCCCCGCTCGGCCACCGCCAGACCGCGGCCCTGGCAGCCTGGCTGGCCGACGAGGCCGAGGCGCCCATCGCCGCGGTCTACACCAGCCCGCTGCGCCGGGCCGCCGAGACCGCGGACCCGCTGGCCGGGGCGCTGGGGCTCGGGACCGCGGTCCGGGACCCGGCGCTGGCCGAGTACGACGCCGAGGCGCTGGCCTACATCCCCATCGAGGAGCTCCAGGCGGCGGGCGATCCCCGCTGGAAGGAGATCCCGCCCGACATCGAGACGTTCGCGGGCCGGGTCATGGAGGGCGTCGACCGGCTGTGCGCCGCCCACCCGGCCCAGCGCGTCGTGCTGGTGTGCCACGGCGGCGTCATCAACGTGATCGTGTCGTCCGTGCTGGACCTCGGGGCCCAGATGCTGTTCCTGCCCGGCTACACCAGCGTGAACAGGGTCCTGGTGGCATCGTCCGGCCCGCGCTCGCTGGCGTCCCTCAACGAGCTGGGCCACCTGCGCGTCGCAGGTGTGCCGCTCACCGAGCTCAGCGCTCCGCGTTGAAGTCGTACCAGGGCTGGGTGAACGGCGCCTGGCCCACGCCCGGGCGGTCGTAGTCGCACACCCCGGTCGGGAAGATGCCGGCCAGGCGGTCGAGCTGGGCGTCGCTCAGGGCCACCTCGTAGAGGTCGACCGAGTCCTCCACCGGGCGCAGGGCGCACTTGAGGATGTCGCCGCGGCGCGGCTCGCCCGCGGCCATGCGCGGCTCCTCGTGGATGGGGAACGCCGCCACGCAGGCGGGATCGTCGTTGGCGTCGTCCCCGACGATCTCGGCGCCGCCCCGGGGCTGGCAGCGGGAGCGGGCGCTGTCGGGCTTGGTCGCGGCCAGCGCGTCGCGGCGGTTTCCGCCGTGGCCGGACTGGTAGGCCTCGGCCGCGGTGAGCCACTGGTCGAGCGCGTGGGTGGGCAAGGCGGTGAAGTCGCCCAGCGCGCCGGTGAGGGTGTCGACCAGGCTGTCGCCCGTCGGCAGGCCGATCGACCACAGTGACACCGAGGCCGGCCAATCCCCGCCCTCGCCCGCCAGCCGGTCGAGGATGGAGAACGAGCGCACCCGGTCGTGGATGTCGCCCAGGTCGTCGGTGTAGACGTTCACCAGGATGATCGGGGTGTCGAGCAGGCCGTCGGAGGCTCCGGTCACCCGGCCGGTGTCGTAGGCCCGGGCCACCAGGTCGTCGGGGACGACCGAGCGCTCGGGGGCCGGCTGACCGTCGGCGTCGAAGCCGCCGATCCCCGCGTTGAGATCGACGAACTGGTCCGGGGTGATGACCCCGGCGTTGAGCGCGTCCAGGCCGTACTGGATGCCCTCGTTGTCGTAGCCGGACCGAGCGAAGCCGGTGTCCGGGTCGCGCCCGGTGACGGCCACGTTCGCCTCCCACACCGTGCAGCGCACGCCGTCGGGGTTCGTGTCCGGGTCGTAGATCGCCTCGGGCGGGATGGTCGGGAACGGCGCCGAGGCGCCCGACCCGAAGGCGGAGAAGTCGGTCAGGCAGCCGCGCTGGGGGTCGATGCCCGAGGCGAACGTGGAGTTCCACAGCTGGCAGGTGCCCGGCCCCGCGTGGCCGTTGATCGCCGTGCGCTGCTCGGGCGTCAGGCCCGCGCCCGCGGGGGTGCCGTAGTAGCGGGTGAGCAGGGCGCAGTCGTACACGCCGCCGGAGATGGACAGCGCGTCGGGGAACGGCACCAGCGGGGCGATGCCGTCGAGCAGGCCGGGATAGTCCTGGGCGATCAGCAGCTGCTGGATGGCGCCGCCCGAGCCGCCCTCGCCGATGGTGTGGACCGGCTCGCCCCACGTCTCGATCACGTGCTCCTTGACCATGGCCATGGTCTCGGCCGAGAGCATGTCGTTGCACAGCACCTGGAACGTGTTGAACGTGGCCGTGGCCATGACGTAGCCCTCGCCCAGCAGGGTCGTCGACGGCGGGTCCAGCAGCGAGAAGCCCTGGGTGAACGACACGCCGCAGCCACCGCCGAAGCGGTAGACCAGCCGGCGGTTCCACGCCGAGATGTCGACGGAGGCGCCAGTCGGGTCCGGAGCGGGGTCGAGCGAGCTGACCTGGTAGACGGCCCGGTTGACGACCCCGGTCTCGGTGCGGATCACGAACGGCACCACCCGGGCCCCGACCGTGGCGGTGGCGGCGTCGGGCGGCGGCGCGGTGGGATCGGCGAGCTCGTGGCGGGCCCCGGCGCCGTCCACGTACTGCCAGGTGACCTTGGTGGGCGCGTCGCAGCCGTCCTCGGGGGTGGAGGGCGCCAGGCCGAAGCTCTCCGTCGTGCAGGCCTGGAGGTCGAGCGGCTCGCCCGCGAACAGCGGGCCCGAGAGCGGGTGGTCCGTGACGGTGACGGCGGCCCGGGCGTCGCCCGCCCGGGCCGTGATCTCCGACTCGCCCTCGGGGAGGTCGGACACCAGCCCCAGGAGGCGCCCGTCATGTTCGGGGTCGGGGGCGAAAGAGGCGGTTCTGTTATCGCCCCCGACCTCGATCTTGTAGTCACCGGCACCGACGCCCTCCGGCAGCGTCACCGCCACCAGGGCGTCACCGCCGGTCACGTACTCGGGCCGGGACGAGACGACCTCGATCCCCAACCCGCTGTCGTTCTCGCTCTCGTTGCCGCCGCTGTCGCTGCTCCCGCCTCCGCTGCAGGCGGCCGCCACGGCCAGCATGCCCACCAGCACGGCCCCACAGCCGCGCCGGCCTCCCCCTCGGGCCACCGGCGCTACGACCGGGGGACCTGGCTCCAGGGGCGGTCCTTGTCGACCCGCACGTCGCCCGGCAGCCCGAGCACCCGCTCCCCCAGGATGTTCTTCATGATCTCGGTGGTGCCGCCCTCGATGGAGTTGGCCCGCGAGCGCAGGAACGCCTGCGGGGCACTGGTCCACAGGGCCGTGGTCTCGGGCCGGGCCATCGGGTAGCCGGCGGGGAACAGCATCCCGTCCGCGCCCAGCAGGTCGACCGCGGCCTCGCTCAGATCCTTGTGCAGCTCGGCCATCAACCCCTTGCCGATCGAGCCCTCGGGACCGGGCGTGCCCTGGGCCCGCAGCTGGCTGGCCCGGATGTTGGTCAGCCGCAGCACCTCGGCCCGGATCCAGAGCTTCATGATCTCGTCGCGGGTGGCGGCGTCATGGGGCCCGGTCGACGCGTAGACCTTCATCAGCTCGCCGATGAAGCCGCTGCCCCGGGGCGGGATCTGGCCGCCGATGGCCACCCGCTCGTTCATGAGCGTGGTCAGCGACACCCGCCAGCCCTCGCCCACCTCGCCGAGCCGCTCGGAGTCGGGGATGCGGACGTCGGTGAAGTAGACCTCGTTGAACTCGGCCTCACCGGTGATCTGGAACAGCGGGCGCACCTCGACGCCCGGTGCGTGCATGTCGACCACGAAGTAGGTGAGGCCCTTGTGCTTGGCGGCCTCGGGATCGGTGCGGGCCACGATCATGCCCCACCGGGCCATGTGGGCCAGCGTGGTCCACACCTTCTGGCCGTTGACGATCCACTCCTCGCCGTCCTGCACGGCCCGGGTGGACAGGCCGGCCACGTCGGACCCGGCTCCCGGCTCGGAGAAGAGCTGGCACCAGATCTCCTCGTTGGTGAACAGCGGCCGCAGGTAGCGGCGCTTCTGCTCCTCGCTGCCGTGGGTCACGACGGTGGGTGCGCCCATGCCGTGCCCGATCGGATTCAGGCCACCGGCCCGGGGCGCGCCCGCCCGGGCCAGCGTCTCGTTGATCGGCTTCTGGAGCTGGGGGGACAGCCCCAGCCCGCCGTGGCCCTCGGGGAAGTGCACCCAGGCCAGCCCCAGGTCGAACTGCCGGCCCAGGAACTCGACCGGCTTCGTCGACGCCGGCGGGCACTCGGCCAGCAGCTGCGCGCACAGCTCCAGCACCCCGGCCTCGTCGCTGGTGGCGGCCTCGTTTAGCACTTCGTCGGCGACGGTCATGGCCGCTCACCGTACTTGACCGAGCGGTCAAGCACCGAGTCGCTGACCCGAGTCCCCATGCCTACATCACCAAACTCTTTGCAAAAATCAGTTGCAAAGCTATTTTGGACTCATGGCTCCTGATGTCAGCGGCTTCGATCCCGCCCAGGACGTCGTGCTGGACGACGACTCCTTGCGCGTCATCGCCCATCCCTTGAGGGTGCGGCTGCTGAGCGAGCTGCGGCTCCATGGCGCCGCCACCGCGTCCCAGCTCGCCCAGCGGCTGGGGCAGAGCTCGGGCGCGACGAGCTATCACCTCCGCCAGCTGGCGACGCGCGGGTTCGTGATCGAGGAGCCGGACCGGGGTACACGGCGCGAGCGCTGGTGGCGGGCGGCGCACCGCACGACCCGCTTCGACATGGCGCTCGACGACGGCAACCGGGCAGCCGGCGGGGAGTACCTGCGGGCGGTGGCGCGCAACTACAGCAACCGTCTGCTCCGGTTCACCGACGAGGTCGAGAGCGTCCCCGACGTCTACGGACCGGACTGGGCCACGGCCTTCACGCTCAGCGACTGGCGGCTCGACCTGACCGCCGAGGGCGCGGCTCGGCTGCAGGCGGAGATCTTCGAGCTCATGCGCCGCTACCGCGACGAGCCGCCGGGCGAAGGGGCTCGATCCGTGGTGGCGCAGGTGCAGTTGATCCCAGCGCTGACGGCGCCATGACGGCGGGGAGCACTCCGAGCACGCGGCGGGGCGGGCTGGTCGGCCTGCTCGCCGCCGCGGGCATCTCGGGCCTGGGG
Organism: Acidimicrobiales bacterium; assembly: GCA_036558145.1. Lineage (GTDB taxonomy): Bacteria > Actinomycetota > Acidimicrobiia > Acidimicrobiales > VFJN01 > ZC4RG19. Next base: position 3,129 of record DATBGF010000206.1, on the reverse strand, counting down.
ACCCGGATGTCCTTCCTCGCGTTGCCGTGGTTCGTGCTGGTGACGACGGGCAGCCCGGTGCGCACCGGGCTGGTGGCCGCCGCGGAGCTGACCCCCTATGTCCTCGTCCAGGGCCTCGGCGGCCCCCTGGTCGACCGCGCCGGCGCCAAGCGGGCGTCGGTGTGGACGGACGCGGGCGCGTGCGTAGCGATGGCCGCCGTCCCGGCCCTGCACCAAGCTGGCGCACTCTCGCTGAGCACCCTGATGGTGGCTGTCGCCGTGGTCGGTGCGCTGCGGGGCGCCGGCGACTCGGCCCGCGACGTGCTGCTCCCCGGCGCGGGCGCCCTGGCGGCGACTTCGCTCGAACGTTCCGCGGGCCTCTACGACGGCGTGAAGCGCTCCGCGGCGCTGGTCGGCGCGCCCCTTGCCGGGGTGCTCATCGCCGTCACGTCACCGCTGGTCGTCCTGCTCGTCGACGCCGCCACGTTCGGGATCTCGGCGCTCATCGTGGCCTGCGTCGTGCCGTCCGTCGCCGAGCCGGTCTGCGCGGAGCGAGGCGATGCCGGCCAGACCTACCTGCGCTCGCTGCGGACGGGCTACCGCTTCCTCCTGCGCGACCGGCTCCTGCTCGGCATCGGCCTCATGGTCCTGGTGACCAACCTCATCGACCAGGCCGGCGCGGCGGTGCTCACCCCGGTGTGGGCCCAGGAGGTCGCCGGCAGCCCGATCGCCCTGGGCGTCCTCGGCGGCATCTTCGGGGCGGGCGCCGTCGCCGGGAGCTTCCTGGTCACATGGCTGGCGCCCCGCCTGCCCCGCCGCCGAACCTTCGGCATCGCCTTCATGCTCGCCAGCGCACCTCGCTACCTGGCCCTCGCCCTGGCGAGCACGATCTCCCCCGTCCTCCCCCTCTACCTGCTCGGTGGCCTCGGAGCCGGCGGGATCAATCCTCTGCTGGGCGCCGTCCAGTACGAGCGGGTCCCGCGCCACCTCCAAGCCCGCGTGCTGGGAGCGCTGGGCGCAACCGCCTGGGCCGGGATCCCCATCGGCACCCTGGGCGGAGGCGTCGCCGTCGCCGGTCTCGGCATCCGCGGGGCGCTGGCCGCAGCCGCCGTCGCATACTTCCTCGCCACGCTGGCGCCCTTCGTGTTCCCGGCATGGCGCGCCATGGATGTCAGCGGGCGCGGCGCCAGCGGAGCTCGGGGTACTCGCCCTCGGCGAAGCCCAGGCTCCGGTAGATCGGCTCGCCCTGGGCCGAGGCGTGGAGGTCGACCCGGTGCACGCCGATCCCCGCGAACCAGTCCAGCAGGGACTCCACGATGGCGCGCGCCAGGCCCCGTCCCCGCCATGCCTCCTCGGTGACCATGGAGGAGATGTAGCCGTAGCGACCGTTGGGGGTGTTGGGGCCGGGCGGCCGGCGGCTCACCGTGCCCACCCCCGCACGCCACCAGCCGGCCCGGCTGGTCCGGGTCGTCGGCCACGACCACGCCGGTGGTGCCGTCCGCCAGGGTCTCGGTGAAGAACTCGGCGCAGGCGCGCTCCCAGGTGGGCTCGGCCGGAGTGTGCAGCGCGGCCATCATCACCCGGCGCAGGCGGACCAGCTCGGTGACGTCGTCTGCGGTGGCGAGCCGCAGAGCGGGCGGGCCCAGGGGCATCCCGCTCAGTTGAGCTTGGCCCGCATGGCCCGGGCGGCGTAGCGGTCGCGGTCGCCGCCCACACCCTCCTCGGCCAGGGCGTCGAGCTCGAGCGCGGCGGCGTCGAAGCGCCCGTTGGCCGCCAGCATGGCCGCCAGCTGGCGGCGGTCCCCCACCGTGGCCCCCGGCACCAGCACCCGCAGGCACTGGGCCCACAGGGCGCCCGCCCGGTCGCCGCGGCCCACGAACGAGCGCTGCAGGTTGGTCAGCATGCGGGCCAGCACCGCCCGGGAGCCGACGGGGGCGAGGTAGCGCGGCTCGAAGCGGGCCTTGGCCCCGTGCACCGAGGTGAACAGCTTCTCGCAGCCCGCCCGGTCGAGCACGGTCTGGTGGAAGGGGTCGACGAAGCGGTCGGGGTCGCCGGTGCCCACCAGGAAGTGGCCCGGCATCCCGACGCCCTCCAGGGGCACGCCCGCCCGCCGGCCGACCTCGATGAACAGGACGGACAGCGTGATGGGGATGCCGAGATGGCGGTCCAGCACCTCGTCGAGCAGCGAGTTGGCCGGGTTGGCGTAGTCCTCGGTGTCGCCCCGGAAGTCCTCCTGGCCGAACAGGTGCTCCGCCACGGCGTCCACGCTGGGCCCGGTACCGGCGGCCAGCTCGTCCAGGCGGGCGATCTGGCCCTCGACGTCCAGGTCGTGGCGGGCGTGCGCTGCGATGAGCAGGGCTCCCAGATCGAGCCGGCATCGCGCTTCCGGGCCGCGCACCAGCTCGGCGAACCGGTCGGTGATGTCCACTTCCCCGCAGGCTACCGGCGCCGAACCGGGTCCCGACCGCCGTCCCCGCTACGGTGGCCCGCCATGTTCCCCGGAGCCCACGTGGCGGAGTCCCCCGACAAGCCCGCGGTGATCATGGCCACCGGCGGCCAGGTCATCACCTACCGCGAGCTCGACGACCAGGCCAACCAGGTGTCGCACCTGTTCCGCAGCCTGGGGCTGAAGCCGGGCGACCACGTGGCGTTCTGCCTGGAGAACCACCCCAGGTACTTCGCCCTCGCCTGGGGCGCCCACTACGCCGGCCTCTACTACACGGCCATGAGCTCGCGGCTCACGACCGACGAGATGGCCTACATCATCTCCGACTGCGGGGCGCGGGCCTTCGTCACCTCCGCCTACAAGGCGGACCAGGCCGCCGAGCTGGTCGACCGCCTGGGCTACACCGCGGCCGGTTCGGCCGCCCAGGACACCGCGCTCTACATGATGGACGGCACCATCGAGGGCTACACGGCCTGGGAGGACGCGCTGGCGGACCTGCCGACCACGCCGCTGGAGGAGGACCGGGTCGAGGGCCGGGACATGCTCTACTCGTCCGGCACCACCGGGCAGCCCAAGGGGGTCGAGGTGCCCCTGCCCGACGCCCCGCTGGGCACGGGCGAGGGCGTGTACATGCTGGCCGTGGGCCTGTTCGCCGCCTCGGCCGACAGCGTGTACCTGTCGCCGGCGCCGCTGTACCACGCCGC
>DATBGF010000205.1:0-3666 GCA_036558145.1 Acidimicrobiales bacterium | reverse complement strand
CTCGATCGTGTGCGTGCAGGTCGTGGGCGACGACCCCGAGGATGTCGCCATCCCCGACGCGGGGTACGGCTTCTCCATGCTCAAGCACGCGCAGGCCGACGGCGACCTGCTGACCCTGACGGAGCGCAAGCGCCGGGCCGGGCGGGTCCGGCTCGACGAGCTGGCGGAGGTGGGCGCATGAAGCTCGGCATGGTGGGCCTCGGCCGCATGGGCGGCAACATGGCCGAACGCCTGAAGGCCGCGGGCCACGAGGTCTTGGGCTACGACTCGCACAGTGACGCCTCGGACGTGGCCTCGCTCGACGAGCTGGTGGCCCGGCTGGAGCCGCCCCGGGTGGTGTGGCTCATGATCCCCGCGGGCGATCCCACCCAGCAGGCCGTGGACCAGCTCCGGGGCCTGATGAGCGAGGGCGACGTGGTCATCGACGGCGGCAACTCGAACTGGCACGACTCCGTGCGCCGGGGGGCCGAGCTGGCCGAGGACGGCATCGGCTTCGTCGACTCCGGCACCAGCGGCGGCATCTGGGGCCGGACCGAGGGCTACTGCCTGATGGTGGGGGGCGACGACGCCCACGTCGGGCTGTGCCAGCCGATCTTCGATGCGCTCAGGCCCCCGGAGGGCGGCTTCGTGCACGCCGGGCCGGTGGGCACCGGGCACTTCACGAAGATGGTCCACAACGGCGTCGAGTACGGGCTCATGCAGGCCTACGCCGAGGGCTACGAGCTGCTGCGCCAGTCCGACCTGGGGATCGACGTGGACGGCACGCTGGCCGCTTGGCGCTACGGCTCGGTGGTGCGGTCGTGGCTGCTCGACCTGCTCGTGCGGGCGGTGGAGCAGACGCCCGACCTGGAGGGCATCCGGGGCGTGGCCGCCGATTCCGGCGAGGGCCGCTGGACGGTGGAGGCGGCCATCGAGCGGGGCGTGGCGGTGCCGGTGATCAGCGCCGCCCTGTTCGCCCGCTTCGTGTCCCAGACCGACGACTCGATCGCCATGCAGGCGGTCGCGGCGCTGCGCAATCAGTTCGGCGGCCACGCGATCGTGACCGAGGAGGCGAAGTGAGCGAGCGTCCTTGCAGCGACGCGCTGGTCCTGTTCGGTGCGACCGGCGACCTGGCGCGCAAGAAGATCTTCCCCGCGGTGTACGAGATGGCGCGGGAGGACAACTGCAGCATGCCGGTGATCGGCGTCGCCTCGTCCGACTGGGACGACGACACCGTGCGCCTGCGGGCCCGGGAGAGCGTCGAGGAGCACGTCGACGGCGAGGTGGACGAGAAGGCGTGGAAGGCCCTCGCGGACCGCCTGTCCTACGTCAGCGGCGACTACCGGGAGGCGTCGACGTTCCAGAACCTGGCCGGGAAGCTGACCGGGGTCGAGCGCCCGCTCTACTACCTGGCCATCCCGCCCTCGATGTTCGACGACGTGGTGCAGGGCCTCCAGGCGGTCGGCCTGACGCCGCCGGGGTCCCGGGTGGTGGTGGAGAAGCCGTTCGGGCGGGACGAGGCGTCGGCGGCCGAGCTCAACGAGGTGCTCCACCAGGTGTTCCCGGAGGAGGCGATCTTCCGCATCGACCACTTCCTCGGCAAGGAGTCCGTCGAGGACCTGCTGGTGTTCCGGTTCGCCAACTCGATGCTCGAACCGCTGTGGAACCGCAACTACATCTCCAGCGTGCAGATCACGATGGCCGAGGACTTCGGGGTCGGCACCCGGGGCCGGTTCTACGAGTCCGTGGGCGCGCTGCGCGACGTGTTCCAGAACCACCTGCTCCAGGTGGTGGCGCTGCTGGCCATGGAGCCGCCGGTGTCGGCGGACGAGGATGCGCTGGCCGACGAGAAGATCCGGCTGTGGCGCCAGATCCACGCCCTCGACCCGAGCCGGGTGGTGCGCGGGCAGTACCGGGGCTACTCGGACGAGACGGGCGTGGAGCCGGGCAGTGACGTGGAGACGTTCGTGGCCCTCCAGCTGGAGATCGAGTCGTGGCGCTGGGCCGGCGTGCCCTGGATGGTGCGCACTGGCAAGATGCTGCCGGTCACGGCCACCGAGGCGGTGGTGACCTTCGCCGCCCCGCCCCGGCTGCTGTTCTCGAAGGCCGGCTCGGCCCGGCCCCAGCCCAACCGGCTGCGCTTCCGGCTGGGCCACGACGACGGGGTCACCCTCCAGCTGCAGACGAAGAAGCCCGGTGAGGACCTGGTCAGCCGGCCCGTCGACCTGGAGGTCTCCTACGGGATGCTGTTCCCCGGCCGGCGCGAGGCGTACCAGCGGCTGCTGGAGGACGCCACCGAGGGCGACCACCGCCGCTTCGGCCGGGCCGACGGCGTCGAGGAGCAGTGGCGCATCGTGCAGCCGGTCCTCGACGACCCGCCCGCGGTCGAGCTCTACCGCAAGGGCACCTGGGGCCCGGCCAGCGCCGAGACCCTGGCCGCCCCGGCGGGCGGCTGGGTCGAGCCCCTGGTCGACGGCTGACCGCCCCGGGCGTCACCACACGCCGGGGATCAGGCGCCGCCGGGTGGCGGCGAAGCGGCGGTACGGCTCGCCCAACCCGTCCAGGAGCGCCCGCTCCTCCGAGCGGATGCGCACGACGAGCCCGGCCGCCGGCACGACGACGAGCGTCGCCAGCGACGCCCAGTCGCTCAACGCCAGCCCGAGTCCGGTGAAGAACAGGATCATCCCCGTGTAGGACGGGTGGCGCACCCAGCGGTAAGGGCCCGACTCCACGACGGTCTGCCCCGGCTGGACCCGGACGTCGACGGTGAAGAAGCGACCGAGCGTGTGGATCGCCCAGTGCCGGACGACGAGCCCCGCCACCATCGCGGCGATGCCCAGGACGAACAGCGGCCAGCGGCCAGTGCTGATCGTGGCCACCTGCCGCTGCGCGAACGCCAACGCCGCGACCAGCCCACCGACGATGGCGACGATGACGACCAGCAGGCTCCAGCGCTCGGACTGCGTTCCTCTCCGGCTGAGACGACTCCGGATGCGAACCACGTGCTCGCCCAGCGCGAACAGAGCCACGAGCCCCCAGAACACGACGTTCGCCCCGGGCTGGTCGTAGGGAGGCGCTGCCACCTGGCCTTGTGTAGCCGCCCACCCCGACCACCGGGCCGCAGCCCGGGCGGAGACCGGTCGGTCGGTCGGGTTGATTTGTTACCGCCGGGTCGGCGCTGGGGGTGCGGGGGTGGCACCATAGAGAGCCGTGTTCGCCGTGATCCCGTACACCACGTTCCCCACCATCTCGCTGGGGCCGCTCAACCTCCGCACGTTCGGGCTGATGGTCGCGCTGGGCGTCCTGCTCGGGTCGTGGGTGGCCGCCATGTACATCGAGCGCTTCGGCATCCCCCGCGACGAGGTCTACCGCGTCGCCACCTACATGGTGCTGGCCGGCATCGTCGGCGCCCGCCTGACCTGGGCCGCGACCCACACCGACCAGATCCACAGCCCGGTCGACGTCATCGCCATCTGGGAGGGGGGCATCCAGTTCTCGGGCGGGTTCATCTTCGCCCTGCTGGTGGGCCTGCCGTTCTTCAAGCGCTGGAACCGCCTGCAGCGCTGGCACGTGCTCGACGGCTACTCGCTGGGCCTGGCCCTGGGCCTCGCCGTGGGCCGGATCGGGTGCTACTCCGTCGGCGAGCACTTCGGGCGGACGTCCGACTTCTTCCTGGCCACCCGCTAC
>DATBGF010000204.1:0-3077 GCA_036558145.1 Acidimicrobiales bacterium | reverse complement strand
GCCTTGGACTCGTCGAGGCCCTCGTAGCACTGGAGGCGGATCAGGCGGGACCCGCTGATCTCGGCCACCGACTTGGCCAGCTGCGTCTTGCCCGTGCCGGCCGGTCCCTCGATGAGCACCGGCTTGCCGAGGCGGTCGGCGAGGTACACGACACCGGCGATGCCGTCGTCAGCCAGGTAGTCGACCTTGGCGAGCGAGTCGCGCACGGCCGGGACGGACTCGAAGCGGTGTGCCGGATCGGTCATGTGACCAGGCTACCGGTCGGCTTGACCGCGGGGTCAATCAGGTTCCGCAACGGCGCCCCGAAGGGGAATGGGCGGTGGCCCGGCCCCCGGGATGGCCGGTGGCGGCGGGGCCGGCGGGGAGGAAGCCGCCCCGCCGCCCGTCCGGCCATCCCCAACAGCCGACGGGGACGGAGGCGGCGGCGGGCGGGCGTGATCCGCCTCCGACCCCGCGGCACTTGGGGCTCCGGGGGGAGTGGCGGCGCACCATGGAGACACCGCCGGCGGAATCCTGCCTCTTCCCAGGTTGGCTAAAGGTTGGTTAACCATCGGATTGGGGTCATGCCCGCGCGGACCGCGTTCTTCTCGTACACTTCCCTGCGCAAGTGCGGGAAGGGTGACAGCGATGCGACGTGACATCGCATTGAGGTTCGAAGCGATCGAAGCGGCGAAGTCCCGATCGTCCTCGCCGGCACCGCCGTCGCTGGTCGACCCGGTGGTCCTGGCCTCCTGGCAACGCTGCGCCCCGGTCGACACCGCCCGCCCGGGCGCCCCGGTCGATCCCAACGAGGACGCCAGCGAGCGCTGGGACGAGTCGCCCATCCGCCGGGCCGTGCCCGGCCTCATCATCCAGTTCCAGCAGGCCGCCCGCTCCAGCGACCTGGCCGCCTGCATCAGCGACGAGGACGGCCGCGTGCTGTGGCAGCAGGTGCCCCGCTATCTCCGCGCCGGGGCCGACCGCATCGGGTTCACTCCCGGCGGGCTCTGGCACGAGGAGATCTCGGGGACCAACGGCGTGGGCACGCCCCTGGCCGCTGACCGGCCCGTCACGGTGTTCGCCACCGAGCACTGGCTGGGGCTCGCGAACGACTGGGTCTGCTACGGCGCCCCCGTCCACGGGCCGGACGGCAGCCGGCTGGGCGTGATCGGCCTGTCCACGACCTGGCGGCGGGCCAATCCGCTCGGCCTGACCACCGTGGCCACCATGGCCCGGCTCATCGAGATCGAGCTCCGCTCCCAGGACGCCCCGCAGGTGCCCCACCTGGACCTCCGGGTGATGGGCGAGCCGGTCGCCCTGCTCGACGGGCAGGCCCTGCACCTGACGCAGCGCCAGTTCGAGATCCTCACGATCCTCGCCATGAGCGAGAGCACGACGCTCGGGATGCTCCACACCCGCCTCTACGGCGACCGGTCGGTGCTGCTCGGCACGCTCAAGGGCGAGCTGTCACGCCTGCGCCGGATGCTGCGAGGGCATCTGCGCTCCCGGCCCTACGGGCTGACGCTGGCCACCCGGGTCGACGCGGTCGAGCTGCAGGAGCGGCTCGACGTCGGCGACGTCGAGGGCGCCACCCACCTCTACGCCGGCCAGCTGCTCCCCAACAGCGAGGCGCCGTACATCATCGAGCAGCGCCACCAGCTCGACGTGGCCGTGCGCACCGCGCTGCTGCGCGACCCCAGCGCCGCCGGTGCGCTGCGCTACGCCATGGTCCATCCCTACGACACGCCGGTGCTCGAGCAGGCCCGCCGGCGGGCCGCCACCGACGACCCGCTGGTCCCGGCGCTGACCGCCCGCCTGGCGGTCGCCACCATCCTCACGTGATCAGGCGCCCCGCCGGAGCCGCTCGCGCCACGCCTCGCGGTCGTGGGCGGCGGGCTCGGTCGTGGCCACGAAGTCCCGCACCAGGCTCACGAAGCGCTCGGGGTCCTCGTGGTGGGGGAAGTGGCCGGCCCCGGCGAACACCTCCAACCGGCTGCCGGGCAGCGCCTCGTGGGCCCGCTGCCCGTGGTGCGGCGGGATCACCCCGTCCCGCTCGCCCCACACCACCAGGGCCGGGACGGGGCCGACCAGGTAGCAGCGGTCGAGCAGGCTCACGACCTGGCCCCGCCAGTCGACCACGGAGCGCAGCGTGCGGGTGAAGGCCGCCCGGGCGTCCCCGTCGGGCAGGCCGGCCAGGATGCGGGACACATGGGCCCGGTCGCGCGCCAGGTCTTCGCCCACCCGTCCCAGCACGGCCAGCGCCGCTCTCACCAGCGGCTGGGTCACCGGCCAGTGGAACGGCGTCAGGAACACGTCGGCCAGCGGGGCCGAGGCCAGGCGCAGCAGGGGTGAGACGTCGCGGCCCGCTCCCCCGCTGGCCACCAGCACCAGGCGCTCGCAGCGCTCGGGGAACTGGTAGGCGAACTGGGCCGCCACTCCCCCGCCCAGCGAGTGGCCCACCAGGGTGGCGGACTCGATGCCCAGCACGTCGAGCAGGTCGCGCATGCCGTTGGCGTAGGCGGCCACCGCGTAGTCGGCGCGGGGCTTGTCCGATGCGCCGTGGCCCAACAGGTCGGGGGCGATGACCGTGTGGTCGCGGGCGAGGGCGTGCAGCACGGGCAGCCAGCTCTCGGAGCTGTCGCCGATGCCGTGCAGCAGCAGGAGGACGGGGCCGGTCCCGGCCATCCGGTAGGCCCGCCGGTAGCCGTGGACCGTGACGTGACGCACGCGGCTGCCGGCCAGGTCTACGACCTCGGCGGTCTCCGGCGTCGGGATCGGGTCCCCAGCCTTCTGCCCCATCGCGCCATCATGGCACCCCGCTTGACCCGCCGGTCAACCGCGGAGAGTGACCGGAGCCGCCGGGCGACCGGCGCGCGAGCGGGCCACGGCCAGGAACCGCTCCACCGCGTGGACCGTGTGATGGGCCCGCACCGACGGGAACACGTCGAAAGCGTGCTGCGCCCGGGGCAGCTCGGCGTAGGCCACCGGCTGGTCCGAGCCGGCGCGCATCCGCTCCACGAAGGCGCGGGCCGCCTCCACCGGCACGACCGTGTCGTTGACCCCGTGGAGGACGAAGAACGGCGGCGCCTCAGGGCCGG
>DATBGF010000203.1:0-3315 GCA_036558145.1 Acidimicrobiales bacterium | reverse complement strand
CGGTACCCCGCGCGCGGGCTCGGGCTGCGCAGCATCAGCGGCCCCAGCCCGGGGACCGTCATCGGCGACAGCGGCCAGCGGACCCGGACGCCGGGGAAGGCCACCGCCGGGTCGCCTAGGACGACGAGCGACGCGGTCGGCCCGGGCCGGGCGGCGGCATGCCACAGCGCGAACATGCCGCCGAGGGAGTGGGCCACCACCGGCGCCGACGCCAGCCCCAGGGCCTCGAACAGGTCGTCGATCAGGTCCACCGTGTGGCCGCGCACCTCGCCCCGGCGGTAGGCCACGGGGTCCGACAGCCCGTGCCCGGGCAGGTCGACGGCGTGCAGGCGGTATCCGGCCAGCTCGCTGACGAGCGGCGTCCACACGGCGGCGCTCTGGGTCACCCCGTGGAGCAACAGCACCGGCCGGCCCTGCCCGAAGCTGAGCACCCGCACGCGGATGCCGCTGCGGGGCAGGGCCACCATGGCCGTGTCGACGTCGAGCCCGGCCGTCTCGAACAGGCTCGTCTCGGCTTCGCGGATCTTGTCCTCGACGGTCGTCATCCGGCTCGACAGTATCGTGGATATTGAATATCCACAATAGGCAGGGTCAGGGGTTCTCGTCCCTCGCCGGTGCGGCCCGCCGCCGTGGTGACCTTGCACACGCAACCCCACGGGTAGGAGGTGTCGTTGTAGGTGGTGCGGGCCCTGCGCCGGCGGCGACGTCCCGGCCGCCGCCGCAGCGCGAGGCGCACACCCACCGGAGGCGGCGGCCCCGGACCGGGATACCCGGGCGCTCAGGCGCGCTCGGCCGAGGCCAGCACGGCGCGGGCGCGGGCGGCTACGACCTCGTCCACCATCTGGCCCTCGAAGGCGATGGTGTCGCCGCCGGCGGCGTCGAAGGCGGCGAGGAGGCGGCGGGCCGTGTCCAGCTCGTCGTCGGTGGGGCGGAAGGCCTCGGCCGCCAGGGGGACCTGGGTCGGGTGTATGCAGAGCTTGCCGGCGTAGCCGAGCGCGCGGGCTTCGCGGGCTTCGGTGAGGAAGCGGTCGCTGTCGCCGAAGTCGATGGTCACCATGTCGAGCGCGGGCACGCCGGCCAGTCGGGCGGCGACGGCCACGTAGGCGCGGGCCCAGGCCACCTCGGCATTGCCGGGCGTGCGGACGCCGCCCAGGTCGGCGATGTAGTCCTCGGCGCCGAAGTAGCAGGCCGCGACGGGGGACCGGAGCACCTCGCGGGCGTCGGCCACGCCGCGGACGGTCTCCAGGCCGGCGACGACCGGGCGGTCGCCGAGCGCCCGCGCGACCTCGGTGACCTGGGCCGCCGACTCCAGCTTGGGGACCACGACCGCGGTCAGGCCGTCCGGCAGGGCGGCGACGTCGCCGGCGAACCACTCGGTGCCCGGTGGGTTCACCCGGACGCAGAGGGACACGATCCCGGCGAGGCCGGCCGCGGCCTCCTGCACCTGGGCGCGGGCGCCCGCCTTGGCCGCGGGTGGGACCGCGTCCTCCAGGTCGAGCACGACCGCGTCCGGCGTGGACCGGGGCGCCTTGGCCGCCACGTCCGGCCGGTTGCCGGGCACGAACAGCAGGCTGCGCCAGCGGGCGGTCGCGGTCATGCCGGGCGGTTGAGCATCAGCGCCGAGCGCCGGCAGCGGGCCACCAGCTCGTCGCGCTGGTTGTAGGCCCGGTGCTCGAACACGACGATGCCCTGGCCCGGGCGGGACGACGACGGCCGGGCCGACACGACCTCGGTCTGGGCCCGGATCGAGTCGCCCGGGACGACCGGTGCGGGGAAGGCGATCTCCTCGAACCCCAGGTTGGCGACCGTGGTGCCGAGCGTCGTCTCGAACACCGACAGGCCGATCAGCAGCGACAAGGTGAAGAGGCTGTTGACCAGCCGGGTCCCGAACTCGGTCGTCTCGGCGAACGACTCGTCGAGGTGCAGCGGCTGCGCGTTCATGGTCAGGACCGAGAACAGCGTGTTGTCGGCCTCGGTGATCGTGCGGGTGACGGCGTGGTCGATCACCGTGCCCGGCGTGAGGTCCTCGAACCAGCGGCCCATCACCGGGCGCGGGGCGGTCATGGCATCAGTGTGCCGCGCGGGCCCGCAGCTCGTCCTTGACCACCTTGCCCGTGGCGTTGACCGGCAGCTCGGTGAGGATCTCGATGGCCCGGGGCACCTTGTAGTTGGCCATCTGGTCCCGGCACCAGGCGAGGATCGCTGCGCCCCCGTCCGGGTCGCCGGAGCGGGTCACGACGAACGCCATGCCCACCTCGCCCAGCCGCTCGTCGGGGATGCCGATCACCGCGGCCTGGGCCACGTCGGGGTGGCGCAGCAGGTGGTTCTCGATCTCGGCCGGGTAGGCGTTGAACCCGCCCACGATGAACATGTCCTTGGACCGGCCCACGATGCGCAGGTTCCCCCGCTCGTCCAGCACCCCGAGGTCGCCGGTGCGCAGCCAGCCCTCCGGGGACAGGGTCGCGGCGGTGGCGGCCGGGTCGTCCAGGTAGCCGGCCATGACGCTCGGCCCCCGCAGGAGGACCTCGCCGGTCTCGCCCGGGTCGAGGTCCTCGTCCCCGTCGACGATGCGGATCTCGAAGCCGGGCCGGGCCCGGCCCACGGTGGTGGCGATGGTCTCGGGGTCGTCGTCGGGGGACGTGGCGCTGGCCGTGCCCGCCTCGGTGAGCCCGTAGCCGGTGACGATCATCGAGAACGGCAGCTCGGCCGCCACCCGCCGGATCAGCTCGACGGGGATGTCGGCCGCGCCGGTCACCGCCACCCGCAGGCTGGACAGGTCGTGGCGGTCGCGGTCGGGGTGGTCGAGCAGCGACTGGTACAGCGTCGGCGCCCCGGGCAGGACCGTGATCTGCTCCTCCGCCACCCGGGCCAGCGCCCGGTCGGCGTCGAACACGGGCTTGGGGAACATCGTCGCTCTGGCGGCCAAGCTGGCCAGGATCCTGGCCTTGAGCCCGAACATGTGGAAGTACGGGTTGACCATGAGGTAGCGGTCGCCGGCCCGCAGCCCGGTCATCGCCACCCAGTCGTTGGCCACCTGCAACGTGCGCCCGTGCGTCTGCACGACGCCCTTGGGGACACCGGTCGTACCCGACGTGAAGAGGATGTCCGAAGGCTCGTTGGTGTCGGTGGTCTCGGCGCGCGTTTCGAGCTCGGCACGCGTGTCGTTCGACGCGGTGGCCAGGAACGCATCCCACGACGACGCGCGCTCCGGCACCTGACCTCCGAGCACGACGATGGTCTGCAAGTCGGGCAGCTCGACGTTCGCCGCGTCGAGCAATGCGAGGTAGTCGGTGCCGAGGAAGTCGGTCACGGTGA
>DATBGF010000202.1:0-4518 GCA_036558145.1 Acidimicrobiales bacterium | reverse complement strand
CGGACGCGGACTGCTGCCGAGCATGGCGCAAGGTCTGGCGCACCCATTCGGACACGGTCATGCCCTGCTCCCGGGCCGCCTGCTGGTACTGCTCCAGCTCGACCTCGTCCACGACCACCTGAAGTCGCGTACTCATGGGGTGAGTATATCCGCGTCAGCCATGGTCACGCACCCGCGCCCGGGCCTGGCCCTAGCGTGCGGCGCATGGCGACGCTCGACGAGGTGGTGGCCGGGGCGGTCGGGGGACACCGGGCGCCGGGGGCCGTGGCGGCCGTCGGACTCGGCGGGGATGGCGTCGACGTCGGCGCCGCCGGCGCCGACCCCGAGGCGCTGTTCCAGATCGGGTCGGTGACCAAGGTGATGACGGCCACGCTGGTGCTCCAGCACGTCGAGCGGGGCGACATCGGCCTCGACGATCCGGTGGCCGACCACATCGACGACTTCCGGCTCGACCCGCCCGACGCCACCCGCCAGGTCACGGTCCGCCACCTGCTCACCCACACCTGCGGGATCGACCGGGCCGACGACTTCAGCGACACCGGGTCGGGCGACGACGCCGTGGCCCGCTACGTCGCCGAGGTCATCGCCGGCGCGCCGCTGATCCACCCGCCCGGCGAGCGCTGGTCCTACTGCAACGCCGGCTACACCGTGCTGGGCCGGCTGGTGGAGGTGCTCGACGGCCGGCCCTGGGACGACGCCATCGCCGCCCGCATCTTCGCTCCGCTGGGGATGGCGGCGGTGACGCTGGCCCGGCTCGACCGCACGGACCACCCGCTCGCCGCCGGGCACCGGTACGACCCCGACCGCGGCGTGATGGCCCCCGAGCCGCGCCTCGTCCCCCGCAGCAGCGCGCCCGCCGGCGGCGTGGTGGCCACGGCCGCCGACCTGGTCAGGTTCGCGGAGGCCCTGACCGGCGGCGACGGCACGCTGCTCGGCGCAGACCTGGCGGCGGCGATGCTGGCGCCGGAGGTGCCGATGCGGACCGGCCACCAGGGCCTGGGGTGGACCGTGCCCACGCCCGGGATCGCCCTCCACGGCGGGGCCACGATCGGTGGGACCGCGGTGCTGGCGGCCGTACCCGGTCTGGGGGCCGTGGCGGTGGTGGCCGACGGGCCCGGTGCCCCGGCGATCGGAGCCGCCGTGCGCGAGCACCTGTTCGGAGCCGCGGCCGCGGGGCTGGCGCCGAGCCGCGAGCCCGGGACAGGTCCCGACGTGGCGCCGGAGGCGTGCGCCGGCCGCTACGCCCGCCGCTTCGTGACCAACGACATCGCCTGCGACCAGGCCGGGACGCTGACGGCGACGACGACGTACGACGAGGCGCTCGCCGGCCTGTTCCCCGCGCCCCCACCGGTGACGCTGGAACCGCTCGGCGGCGGGCGCTGGGCCGGCCAGCGCCCGTACGAGGACTTCCCCCAGCAGTGGGATTTCAGCGAGCCGGACGGCGACGGCCGCCCGCGCCTGCTCATGGTCGGCCGGCTGAGCGTCCGGGTCGACTGACCCGGACGGGGCTCAGGCGGGCCGGACGACGGGGCCGGCGGGGGTGTCCTCCACGACGTAGCCCGCAGCCTTGATCTGGTCGCGGATGGCGTCGGCGCGGGGCCAGTCGCGGGTGGCGCGGGCGTCCTCGCGCTCGCGGGCCAGCTCGACCACCTCGGCGGGGACCTCGGCCTCCTCGCCGTGGAGCTCCAGGCCCAGGGCGCCCACGATCTCCAGGACCGCGGCGGCCTTGGGGGCCGCGGCCTCCGCCTCCCGCGCGGCCAGGGCGGTGTTGACCTCCCGGACCAGGTCGAACACCAGCGCCATGGCCTCCTGCGTGTGGAGGTCGTCGTCCATCACGCTGCGGAAGCGCTCGATCGCCGCCGGATCGGGGGCCACCTCCCCCGCGGCCACGGACGGGAGGTCCGCCGCCACCTTGCGGGCGAACGTGTCGAGGCGGTCGAGGCCGCCTTCCGCCTGCACCAGCGTCTCGTCGGTCACCTCGACCGGCGAGCGGTAGTGGGACTGGAGCGACAGCAGCCGGTAGGACCGGGGGTCGTAGTTCTCGACCAGGTCCAGCACGTTGGACACGTTGCCCAGCGACTTGGACATCTTCGTGCCCTCGACCTCGACCATCCCGCAGTGGAACCACAGCCGGGCGAACTCGCGGCCGTCGGCCACCGCCTGGGCCCGCTCGTTCTCGTGGTGCGGGAAGCGCAGGTCGAGCCCGCCGCAGTGGATGTCGAACCCCTCGCCCAGCAGGTCGAGCGACATGACCACGCACTCGGTGTGCCAGCCCGGCCGGCCCGGGCCCCAGGGCGAGTCCCAGGTGGGCTCGCCGGGCTTGGCCTTCTTCCACAGCACGAAGTCGATCGGCGAGCGCTTCTCCTCGGCGGCCTCGACGCGGGCGCCGGCCCGCAGCGACTCCAGCGGCTGGCCGGCCAGCTCGCCGTAGCCCGGCACCTTGTCGACCTCCATGTACACGCCGTCGCTGGTCTCGTAGGCGTAGCCGCCGTCCACCAGCCGGCCGATGAGGTCGAGCATCTGGTCGACGTAGGCGGTGGCGTGCGGGTCGTGGTCGGGCCGCCCCACGCCCAGCGCGCCGATGCCCTGGTACCAGACGGCCTCGCACTTCTCGGTGATGTCGCGCCAGTCCCGCCCCTCGGCCTCGGCGCGGGCGATGATCTTGTCCTCGATGTCGGTGATGTTCGACACGAACGTGACGTCGTAGCCCGACCACACGAGGTAGCGGCGCAGCACGTCGTAGGAGATGTTCGTGCGCCCGTGGCCGATGTGGGGCGGGCCGTAGACGGTCGGCCCACACGCGTAGATCGACACCTTGCCGGGATCGCGCGGCTCCAGGGGCACGACGCGGCCCCTGGCGGTGTCGAACAACCTGAACATGGGGCGCGAGGGTAGCTAGCGCCCGGCCCGGGCAGGGACCGAGTAACCCAATGCTTTCCGAAGCGACCTGCCCTCCCCATTACGCTTGACCAGCGTGAGCAGCATTCCCGACAAGCCCAGCCTCGAGGGGCTGGAGGCCAAGTGGCGCAAGCTCTGGGCCGACGAGGGCACCTACCGGTTCGACCGCACCAAGACCCGCGCCGAGGTGTTCTCCATCGACACGCCGCCACCCACCGTGTCGGGCACGCTGCACCCGGGCCACGTCTGCTCCTACACCCACACCGACTTCGTCGCCCGCTACCAGCGCATGCGGGGGCGGGAGGTCTACTACCCGATGGGCTGGGACGACAACGGCCTCAACGTCGAGCGCCGCGTCCAGATCCTGACCGGCACGCGCTGCGACCCGTCGCTCCCCTACGACGCCGACTTCCACCCGCCCGAGACGGTGGGGAAGAAGGATCGTCCGATCCCCATCAGTCGCCCCAACTTCGTGGAGCTGTGCGGCGAGGTCGTCGAGCAGCTGGAGGAGAGCTACTTCAACCTGTGGTCCGACGTCGGCCTCTCGGTCGATTGGAACTACAGCTACCGCACCATCGGCCCCGAGGCGACCCGGGCCAGCCAGCGCGGGCTCCTGCGGTTGCTGGAACGCGGGCTGGCCTACCGGTCCGAGTCCCCCACGATGTGGGACGTCGACTTCCGCACCGCCGTCGCCCAGGCCGAGATGGAGGACCGGGACATCCCCGGCGCCTACCACAAGCTGCGATTCCACGGCCCCGACGGTGGGGACCTGTGGATCGACACGACCCGGCCCGAGCTGCTGCCCGCCTGCGTCGCCGTCGTCGCCCACCCCGACGACGAGCGCTACCGGCCGCTGTTCGGGCGCACCGCCACCACGCCCCTGTTCGGCGCCGAGGTGCCGATCGTGGCCCACGAGCTGGCCGACCCCGAGAAGGGGACCGGCGCCGCCATGATCTGCACGTTCGGCGACACCACCGACGTCACCTGGTGGCGCGAGCTGCGCCTCGGCATCCGCACGGTCATCGAGCGGGACGGCCGGCTGCGCCCGGTCACGTGGGGCAGCCCCGGGTGGGAGTCGACCGACCCCGCCACCGCCCAGCGCCACTACGACGAGCTGGCCGGCCGCACGGTCAAGCAGGCCCAGGCCCGCATCGTCGAGCTGCTGGGCGAGACGGGTGGGATGGAGGGCCGGCCCCGGCCCATCTCCCATCCGGTCAAGTTCTGGGAGAACGGCACCCGCGCCCTGGAGATCGTCACCTCCAACCAGTGGTTCATCCGCTATCCCGACAAGGACGCCATGCTGGCCCGGGGCAAGGAGCTGGCCTGGTGGCCGGACTTCATGCGGGTCCGCTACGAGAACTGGGTCAACGGCCTCCAGGGCGACTGGAACATCACCCGCCAGCGCTTCTTCGGCGTCCCCTTCCCGGTCTGGTACGAGATCGACGAGAACGGCCAGACCGACTTCTTCAAGCCGATCATGGCCAGCGAGGACATGCTGCCGGTCGACCCCACCACGGTCACCGCACCCGGCTACGACGAGTCGCAGCGCAACCAGCCGGGCGGGTTCGCCGCCGATCCCGACGTCATGGACACCTGGGCGACGTCGTCGCTGACGCCCCA
>DATBGF010000201.1:0-7837 GCA_036558145.1 Acidimicrobiales bacterium | reverse complement strand
AGGTTGGTGAGGGGCTGGCGGGCGACCTCGGCGTCGGCCCCGTCGGCGCTGAAGCGCACGGTCCAGACCGACAGCACCGCCACGAGGGCCACGGTCACGCCGATGGCGAGCCGGCGGGCCGTGCCGCTGTCGCCTCGCGGCAGGGCCAGGACCAGGCTCCAGATCGTGGCCACCAGCAGCAGGGCGGTGACCGCCCACGCCCACAGGCTCAAGTAGAACCACACCGTCCCGAAGATGCGGCTGAGCGTGGTCAGCCCCAGCACCAGCACCACCGCCACCAGGGCGTGGAACCGCAGCAGCCGGCGCCGGGCCTCGCCCCGCTCGGGATCCCGGCGGCCGAGCCAGGTCAGGGCCACGGCCCCCAGCCACACCGCGAGCAGGGCGGCGGCGGGCAGGAGCGAGCCGGTCCGCACCTGGTCGTCGTGGCCGAGGAAGCGCCAGACGTTGAGGTGCGTGCCGAACACCTCGGCGCCCCGGCTCAGGCCGATGGGGTCGGTGTCGGGCTCGCGGAAGTTCTTGATGACGATGGCGGCGTTGCCCGGGTCGTTGGTCAGCTGGTCGATCAGCGGCGGCGTCCACAGCAGGACCCCCAGCACGATCGCCAGCGCGCTCCAGCCGAGCAACCGGCGCAGCGCCGCCCGGTCGTGGCAGACCAGCACGATCCGCACGACCAGCGCGATCACGGCCAGGCCCACCAGGCCGCCGATGAGGCCGAGGTAGGACACGTGGGTCTGCATGCAGAACGAGGCCGCGAACACGGCCACGGGCAGCATGGCCAGGTCGTCGCACAGCACGGCCCACACGGCCAGCACGGTCAGGAACCACCACAGCACCGGCATGTAGGGGTTCCACGGCTCGGTGAGGGTGTTGGTCCCGTAGACGTGGAGCAGCACGGCCATGATCGCCGCCACCACCAGGGCCAGGCGGGCGCCGCCCTGGCGCACGGCCACCCACATGGCGAGGCCGATGGCGGTGATGTTGAGCACCACGGCCGACACGAGCAGGCCGTAGGCCGAGCTGCCCAGCAGGCGGTACACCGGCGCCAGGGACCAGAAGCTGAGCGGGCCGGGGTGGCTGCCGTCGACGCCGTAGGCGTTGATCCGCCCGACCAGGCCCACCAGCGGCGTGTGGCGCCCGCCGACGTCCCGGACCCGCATCTCGGTCTGGGCCAGGTCGAGCAGCGGATACCAGTGGGGCGTGGCCAGCGCCACCAGCGTCACCACCAGCGGGATGGCCAGCACGGCGGTCAGGCCCAGCACGACCAGGAGGTTGCGGCGCCGCGGGGACGCCCCGGCCTCCGCCGGGCTGTCCTCGGGGTCGGGCTGGTCCGCCTCGTCCGCCACTCCCGAAGGGGGAAGGACGTCGGTGCCGCTCATGGCAGACGCTTGAGCACCTTCAGCAGGCCGAGCCGGACGGGGGACTGGTGGTGCGACGCGCCCTCCCGCTCCAGCGAGGCGCGGTGCGCCAGGAACCACTCGTAGGACTCGATCACGGCCGAGGCGTTGGAGTGCTGCGGCCGCCAGCCCAGCTCGTCCTGGGCCTTGGTGGTGTCGAACCAGAGCGACTCGGCGTACAGCAGCCAGTGGTACGGCGCGAACGGGGCGAGACCGACGGTGGCCAGGGCCTTCATCCCGATCCGGGCCGGGGCCGCGGGCAGGGAGCGCACCCGGGAGCCGGTCCCGGCGTGCTCGGCCAGCTCGGTCAGGGTCTCCCGCATCGTGCCGAACTCGGTGGCGCCGATGTTGTAGACGGACGGCTTGTCCCGCTCGGAGGCCCGCAGCACCGCGTCAGCCAGGTCGTTGGCGTGCACGAACTGGTAGCGGTTGTCGCCCCGGCCCAGCACGTAGACAGGAGCCCCCTCGGCCACGAACTCGAAGAGTACGGCGATGATCCCCAGCCGGCCGTGACCCAGGATGGTGCGGGGCCGCACGATGGTCACGTCCAGCCCGCCGGCGGCGGCGTCGTGGCACAGGTGCTCGGCCTCGAGCTTGGCCCGCCCGTAGGCCTCCAGGGGCCGGCCCGGGGTGTCCTCGGTGACAGGGTTGGACTCGGGGATGCCGAAGATGGCGCTGGAGGACGTGTGCACGACCTTGGCCACGCCCCGGTCCCGGGCCGCGACGAGCACGTTGGCCGTGCCCGCCACGTTGACCGACCAGAACAGGTCGCGGTCCTTGGCCAGGGGGACCTGGGCCACGTTGTTGAGGACCACGTCGACGCCCTCGGTGGCGGCGCGCAGCGCCGCGAGATCCCGGACGTCGCCGGCCACGTACTCCTGGCGCTCGGCGCCCGCGGCGGGGGGCAGGGGCGGGTTGAGGTCGAAGATGCGGACCCGGTCGCCGGCGGCCAGGGCGCGCTCGGCCAGGATCGACCCGAAGTAGCCGCTGCCGCCGGTGATGAGGACCGTGCGGGCCATCAGAGCTGGTCCCCGTGGTCGAGGCACCAGCGGATGCTCGCCCGCATCCCCTCCTCGAGCTCGACGGTGGGCTCGTAGCCCAGCTCGGCCCGGGCCCGGGAGATGTCGCAGGCGATCGTGTGGTTGAGCTCGCCCAGCACGTGGAGGGGCTGGACGTAGCGCCCCCGGGACTGGGCCAGCGTGTCGAGCCGCTCGGCCAGGCGGGCCGCGGCCCGGGGCACCGACAGCCGCTCGGGACCGGACGTGGGCAGGCCCTCGGCCTCCAGCGCCCGGCGCACGGTGGCCAGGATCTCCGCCAGCTCGTAGGGCCGGGCGTCGGCCACCCAGTAGGCGTTGCCCGGCGCCTTGTCGGCCACCTCGGCCCGCAGCAGGCCCTGGACCAGGTTGTCGGTGTAGGCCATCGACCGGCGCTGCGTGCCGTCGCCGATCAGGGGGAACCGGCCCCGCCGGATCGTGCGGAAGAACTGGCTCTGCCGGGCCGGCTGGTAGGGGCCGTAGAACCACGGCGCCCGCACCATGACCGTGGGCAGGTCGCCCCGGTCGTTGGCCCGCTGCACGAGCTGCTCGGCCTCGTACTTGGACTGCCCGTAGCCCAGGTACGGGTTGTACGGGGAGTCCTCGGTGAACACCTCGTCGGGCGAGGCGTTCACCCCGAACGGCGAGTTGGACGACACGTGCACGAAGCGGCCCGCGCCGGCGCGCCGGGCCCGGTCGAGCACGTTCTGGGTGCCGCCCACGTTCACGTCGAAGAACTCGCGGGTCGAGCGCGTGGGATGGATCACCGCGGCGGCGTGGAACACGGCGGCCTCCGCCCCGACGCCCTCGAACAGGCGGTCGGCGGTGGCCGGGTCGCGCACGTCGCCCACCACCACCTCGATGGCGGGGGCGATCAGCGCCAGCGGCGAGGCCTGGTCGTCGCTGGGCACCAGGCAGCGGATCCGCTCCCGGCCGGCCAGGGCCCGCACCAGGTTCTGGCCCAGCCAGCCCGAGGCACCGGTCACGACCACGGTGGCGGCCGCGGGGCCGCTGGGGACCTCCGTGGGACTGTCGCTCATGACTCGGCCAGGAAGTGGTCGCAGTTGCGGGTCGCGAGGGCCATGATCGCCGCCTGGGGATTGACGCCGGGAGCGTCGGGGATGAGTGAGGCGTCGTTGACCCGCAGGTTGGAGTAGCCCCAGACCCGGCCGAAGCTGTCGGCGCCGGTGCGGGCCCGGTTCTCGCCCATGCGGACCGACGAGGTGAGGTGCACGGTCATGATGGTGGCGCGGGCCCGGGTGACCTGGTCCCACCAGCTGCCCAGCTCGTCGAGCCGGCGCACGACCGTGCCGCCCGCCACCGAGGGGTGCAGCTCCGTCGCCCCCGCGGCCAGCAGCAGCTCGCCCAGGTGCACGAGGCCCCGGGCCAGCCGGCTCATGTCACCCTCGGTCAGCGAGTAGGTCACCAGCGGCGAGCGCACGCCCCGCAGGGCGGCCACCCGCCCGCTGCCGTCGCTGCGGATCGCGGCGTAGTACACCGAGATGTTCTCCCAGTCGGCCAGTGCTTCGGCGAAGGGCTCCCCGGTGTCGGCCAGGGCCATCGCCACGTCGCCCTTGCGGCTGATCGAGCCGCCGATGGCCACGAAGGGCGAGAACTCGGTGATGCGGTGGGTGGGGACGTCGCCGTGATCGACCGGGTGGGGGAAGCGGGCCGCGATCTTGATGGTCGGGTGCATCTTCAGCCCGTTGCCGATGTTGCGCCAGATGCCGCTGCGCTGGAGCAGCGCGGGGCTGTGGATGGCGCCCCCGCACACGAAGACGTGCTCGGCCCGGATGGTCAGCCGCTCCACGCCGCCGCCCGGATGGGCGCGCCGGCAGCGGGCGCCGACGATGCGGTCGCCCTCGCGCAGCAGCCGCAGGACCCGGCAGTCGGGGATGACGGTCGCCCCCGCGGCCACCGCCCGCGGGATCATGGTGCGGGACATGGTCTGCTTGGTGCCGCGGCCCTGGGCGTCGTAGCTGAACACCCGGGCGAAGTCGACGTTGCGCCAGCCGAGCTTGGTCGCACCCCGTTCGAGGGCCGCGGACGAGGGCGGCGGGGCACCGGGCAGCGAGGCCACCGACAGCTCGGCCTCGACCCGGTCGGCGTAGCCGCGCAGCGCCTCGGGCGAGAACTCCTCGATGGCGTAGGTCGAGCGCCACTCGGCGGCCAGGTGCTCCGGCAGCCGGTGGTAGAGGCCGCTGTTGATCTCCGTGCTGCCGCCCACGCAGCGCCCTTCGACGTAGCCGATCGCCGGGTTCCCCAGGGCGCCGGCCGGTCCCCGGTGGCGGTACTTGGCCACCATCTCCTCCAGCGAGAACGGCTCCATGGCGTCGGCCGCGACCCAGGGGCCCTCCTCCACCACGGTCACCGTGCGCCCGGCCCCGGCCAGCGCGGCGGCGGTGATCGCTCCACCCGCCCCCGAGCCCACCACCAGGACATCGGTGGCGAGATCGGCCATCAGGCGGCCCCCGCCGGGGCGAGCTCGTTCTCGGCGAGCAGGACCATCGACTTCAGCAGGCGCGCGTACGAGCGCAGCACCCCGATCCGGCTCGACTCCCACTTCTCGACCAGCGTGACCAGCGCCTCCGTGTCGCCCTCGGGCAGGCGCCCGGTGCGCCGCAGGGCGGCCACGTAGGTCCCCAGCAGGACCGATTCGCCGGCGACGCCGGCGCGCAGGTGCTCGGGCATGTCGCGCAGGTAGCCGTCGACGAAGGCCTCGACGGATGATCGGAGGGGCTGGTCCGGGGACTCTGTGAGGGCCCCCACGACCTCGCGCTCGAACCAGAGCATGAGGGCGCAGCCTAGGACAGACGCCGTCGCGGTGCGATCTGGGGCCGGAGCGCGACATTTGGGTCATCTCACGCATCTATGGGGATGTGATGGCCGATGCCGACGTGAACCCGCCGGACCTCGCGCGCCTCTACCGGGCGGAGCGGGACCGGCTGCGGCGGCTGGCGTACCTCATGACGGGCCAGGTCCACGTGGCGGACGAGATCGTGCAGGACGCGTTCCTGCGGATCCACCCGCGCCTGCCCGACGTCGAGACCCCGCCCGCGTACCTGCGGGCCACGGTGGTCAACCTGTGCCTGGGCTGGCGCCGGCGCACGGCCATGGCCCGCGAGCGCGAGCCCCGCCCCGAGCGGGCCTGGGCCGACCCTCCCGAGATCGACGAGACCTGGGACCTGCTCGCCCGCCTGCCCGCCGACCAGAGGGCCGTGCTGGTGCTGCGGTACTACGAGGACCTGCCGGTGGCGGAGATCGCCGCCGTGCTCGGCTGCCGCCCGTCCACCGCCCGCTCCCGGCTCCACCGGGCCCTGGTCAGGCTGCGCGAGGAGATGACCCAGTGAGCGAGCTTGTCGAGCGAACGAGAAGCACAGTGCCTTACTCGGCCCCATGGGCCGATGGCTCATTGCGCGCAGCCCGAAGGGTGCGCCAATGAGCGAGCGCGTGAGTGTGGCCGAGGCCGAGGACCGGTTGCGGCGCACCCTCGCCCGCCGCGCCGGCGACGTCCCCCCGGCGGACGGTCCGGTGACCCTCCCGGACCGGCCGCCGGAGCTCGCCCTGGTCCGGCCGCCGGCCCGCGCCCGCATCGCCCCGCGGCGCCGCCTGCTCGCGGCGGCCGCGGCGACGGCAGCCTGCATCCTGGCCGCGACGGCGATCGGCATCGGCCTGTCCCGTGGACGGGAGACCACCGAGATCCTGCCCGCCCAGGAGAGCACGACCTCGCCCCAGCCGACGACGGCCGACACGGCGGCCCCGCCGCAGTCCTCGGACCCCTGCCCCCCGCCGGCGGTGGACGGGGGCCTGCGCCCCACGTTGGTGGCCTGCTACGTGCGGCCGGGCCAGGAGCCGGGCGATCGCGTCTGGCTCTATGCCGCGTACTACCCGACCCCGGGCGTGGCCGGCCAGGTGGGCCCGGGCGACACGCGCGAGGCGCTCACCGGAGCCGAGGTCCCCGCTGACCTCGACACGGCTTGGGACTTCGCGTCCAGATCCGTCTGGCTGCGCTACGCCGACGGGGTCCTCGGCATCCACGGCGGGCTGGTCCCCGAGGACGAGATGGTGGCGATGGCCCGGTCCGTGCACCGCACGCCCGGCACGGCCGAGTTCACCATGACCCAACCTCCCGGCTGGGAGCCGAGCGGCTAGCGCCCCATCACTCCGCCGGCCAGCGCCGCCGCTGGCGGGTGCGACGGCGGTCGGGATCGCCGAGCGCCCAGGCCCGGCGCCAGGCCGGGGCCGCCGGGCCGGTGAGCGCCGGGGTCTCCCCGGCATGCGCGCGCCGGCGGGCCTGCCACCAGTCGGTGGTGGCCTCGTCGGCCAGGGCGGCCACCGCCTGTTCCAGGGTGGCGCCGAAGCGCCGGGCATCGTCGCCCGGCGCCGGGGTCAGGGGATGGCCGAAGGTGACCCGGGCCGTGGCCGGCGTGGGCAGCTTGCGCCCCTTGCGCAGGATGCGGCCCGTGCCCTCGAGGTGCACCGGCACCACCGGCACCCCGCAGCGCAGCGCCAGGTAGGCAGCGCCGCCCCGGAACGGCTGGCCCCAGCCGTCGGGGCTGCGCCCGCCCTCGGGGAAGATCAGCATCGACCAGCCGTCGTCGATCAGGTCCGCCGCCCGGTCGGCCGAGCGGCGGCTGACCCGGCTGCGGTCGATGGGGATGGCCCCGATCACCAGGGCGGACAGCACGCTGGTCACCCGGGTGCGGAAGAAGTAGTCGGCCGCCGCGGCCACGAACAGCCGGTGGCGCCAGGGCTCGGGGACCGAGCAGCTCAGCAGCGGCGTGTCCACGTGGCTGTGGTGGTTGGCGGCGAAGATCACCGGGGCGCCCGCCTCCACCAGTGGGTCGAGCCGGTCCAGGCCGTGGAGCTGGGGCCGGGCCAGGGCCTGCACGGCGGGTCGGGCCACGGCCTCCACCAGCGCGGCGCGCGCCACCCGGGCCGGGTAGCGCCGGGCCCACTCGGTGTCGTAGTCGGATCCGGACTTCGCCTTCCCGGCGGGGACCTCGACCCCGCCCGGCACCGTGGGCGCCGAGAACGGGAACGGCAGCTTGGGCAGGTAACGGGAGACTGCGTTGGGCAGGGCGACCATCTGTCCTGCTCCCGGCCTACTTGACGTCCGCCATGACGAACGGCGGGTTGTGCAGGTGGGTGATGGTGGCGTCGCGGCCGACCACGTCCTCGGCCATGGCCAGCGCGTCCTGGAGGGTCGACGCCGCCGTGAACCCGAGCCGCCGGACCGAGCGGGCCTCGCCGCCCACGATGATGACCTTGCCGGCATGGGCCAGGCCGTGGCAGCCCCAGTACCACATGTAGAACGGGTGGACGCCGTGGTAGGCGTTGCTGGTCCGGTACAGGTGGCGGTACCACTCGTCCTCGGCGAACTGCTTCTCGTAGCGGGCCTCGATCTCC
>DATBGF010000200.1:0-7772 GCA_036558145.1 Acidimicrobiales bacterium | reverse complement strand
CCACGATGATGGCGGTGCCCCTGGCCACCACCATGGCGCTGGCCGAGCGGGGCCACGTGGACTGGCACGGCGTGGGCTGGCTGATGGTGGGCAGGATCCCGGGCACCGTGGCGGGAGCGGCCATCGTGGCCGTGGTGGCCGCCACCACGCTGTCGGTGCTGGCGGGCGCGGCCGTGCTGGTGGCGGTGGCCCTGAGCGTCGTCACCACCACGGTGGTGGTGAACCGCCGGACGACCGTGGCCGCCGGGCTGGCCTCGGGGACCATGGGGACGGCCACGTCCATCGGCGGCCCGCCGCTGGCGCTGCTCTACCAGCACCACGAGGGACCGGTCCTGCGCTCGACCCTGGCCGTCACCATCGGCATGGGCACGGTCATCTCGCTGGGCGGCCAGGCGATCGCGGGAGCGGTGCACGGCTGGCAGCTCCTGCTGGCGCTGTCCCTGCTCCCCGGGGTCGCGGTCGGGCTGCTCCTCGGCCGGATCGTGTCCCGCCGGGTGGACGAGCGCTGGCTCCGCCCCGCGGTCCTCGGCTTCGCCACCGTCGCCGCCCTGCTGGCCATCGGCCGCGGCCTGACGTGAGCGAGCTTGTCGAGCGAACCAGAAACACAGTGCGTTACTCGGCCCCGTGGGCCGAGCGCTCACTGCGCGCAGCCCGAAGGGGGCGCCAGTGAGCGGCGATCCGCTCGACGACTTCCGGGCGCTCAACGACCCGGCCCGGCGGCGGGAGCTGGAGCGGCGGGGCGGGTTCTTCGTGGTCGAGGGGAGCTTCGCCCTCGACGCGCTGCTCGACTCGCCCTACCGGATCCGGACGGTCGTGGCGACCGAGCGCAAGGCGGCCGAGGTGCAGGCCCGGGTGGGATCCCGGGCGCCCGTCCTGGTCCGCCCGGAGGACGAGCTGGCGGGCATCGCCGGGTTCGCGTTCCACCGCGGCGTGCTGGCCTCGGCCGACCGGCGCCCGCTGCCGGACCCTGCCGAGCTGCTGGCCGGAGCCCGGCTGGTGGCGGTGGTCGAGGGCCTCGGCGACCACGAGAACCTGGGTGCGCTGTTCCGCAACGCCGCCGCCTTCGGGGTCGACGCCGTCCTGCTCGACCCGACCACCGCCGACCCGCTCTACCGGCGCAGCGTGCGGGTGTCGCTGGGCCACGTCCTGCGGGTCCCATGGGCCCGGCTCCCCGCCCTGCCCAGCGGCCTCGGCGTCGTCCGGGACCACGGGTTCGCGGTGGTGGCGCTGACCCCGGACGAGGCCGCGGAGCCCATCGCCGCGCTCGGGCCCGGGCCCGGGCCCGTCGCCCTCCTTCTGGGCGCCGAGGGGCCCGGCCTCACCGCGGCCACGCTGGCGGCCGCCGACCGCCG
This sequence comes from Acidimicrobiales bacterium, assembly GCA_036558145.1. Classification (GTDB taxonomy): domain Bacteria; phylum Actinomycetota; class Acidimicrobiia; order Acidimicrobiales; family VFJN01; genus ZC4RG19. The sequence goes on along the minus strand of DATBGF010000200.1, from coordinate 6,420 downwards.
GGTCCGCATCCCCCTCGCTGCGGGCGTCGACTCGCTGAACGTGGCCACCGCCGCGGCGATCGCCTTCCACCACCTCGCCCGCTAGCGGCACCATGGGGGCCATGGCGCCCACCCACGAGGTCCTCAACCAGCCGCCCCCGCTGGAGGGCTACGACGTGTTCGGGGCCGACGCTGCCCTGGTCGAGGCCACGGAGCGGGAGGGCGCGGGCTGGGCGGTCGAGGACCTGTCGGTCCTGGGACGCCTGGCGGGGTCGCCCGAGGCCATCGCCTGGGGGTTCGACGCCAACCGCAACCCCCCGGAGCTGCGCACCCACGACCGCTACGGGAACCGGGTCGACGAGGTCGCCTACCACCCCGCCTACCACGAGCTGATGCAGGTGGCGGTGGGCCACGGGCTGGCCGGGGCCCCGTGGGCGGTGGACCGGCCCGGCGCGCATGTGGCCCGGGCCGCCGGGTTCATCACCTGGCAGCAGGTCGATCCCGGGCACTTCTGCCCGGTGTCGATGACGTACTCGGTCGTGCCCGCACTGCGCCACGCGCCGGACCTGTCCGCCGAGTGGGAGCCGCGGCTGGTGGCGCGGGCCTACGACCCCCGCAACGTGCCCGGCCCGGACAAGCCGGGTGTGCTGGCGGGCATGGGCATGACCGAGAAGCAGGGCGGCTCGGACGTGCGGGCCAACACCACCCGGGCCGAGCCCGCGGGCGACGGGTCGTGGCTGCTCACCGGGCACAAGTGGTTCTGCTCGGCGCCCATGTGCGACGTGTTCCTCATGCTGGCCCAGGCGCCCCAGGGGCTCTCGTGCTTCCTGGTGCCGCGCTGGCTGCCGGACGGCGGGCGCAACACCGGGTTCCGGCTCCAGCGGCTCAAGGACAAGCTCGGCAACCGGTCCAACGCCTCCAGCGAGGTCGAGCTGGACCGGGCCGTGGCGTGGCCGGTCGGCGAGGAGGGCCGGGGCGTCCGCACCATCATCGACATGGTCGGGCACACCCGGCTGGACTGCGTCCTCGGCGCCACCAGCACGATCCGCCAGGCGACGGCCCAGGCGATGCACCACGCGGCCCACCGGTCCGCCTTCGGCAAGGTGCTCATCTACCAGCCGCTGATGCGGGTGGTCCTGGCCGACCTGGCGGTGGAGTCCGAGGCGCACACGCTCACCGCCCTGCGCCTGGCCCGCGCCTTCGACGACGCCGCCCGTGGGGACGAGGGCGCCGACGCCTTCCGCCGGGTGGCGTGCGCGGTGGGCAAGTACTGGGTGTGCAAGCGGCAGCCGACCGTGGTGGGCGAGGCCCTGGAGTGCCTCGGCGGCAACGGCTACGTGGAGGAGTCGATCATGCCGCGGCTGTTCCGGGAGAGCCCGCTCAACGGCATCTGGGAGGGGTCGGGCAACGTGATCTGCCTGGACGTCCTGCGGGCGCTGGCCCGCGAGCCCCTGGCGCTCGACGCGTTCCTGGCCGAGCTGGACGCCGCCGCGGGCGCCGACCGCCACCTCGACGCGGCCGTGGCCCGGGTGCGGGCCGAGCTGGCCGACCCCGAGGGGATCGAGGCCCGGGCCCGCCGGGTGGTCGAGGCCATGGCGCTGGCGCTGCAGGGCAGCCTGCTGGTGCGCTTCGGGCACCCTGCGGTGGCGGACGCGTACTGCGCGTCCCGGCTGGCCGGCGACGAGGGACTGGCCCTCGGGACCCTTCCGTCAACCGTCGATGTCGGAACCATCGTCGAGCGCGCGCAACCGAAGATTCCCTGACCAGTGGTCAAGATGTAGTGCGTCGGCCACGTGGACGCGCGTAGGCTGCCCGCCCGGTGGGCGTTGTGTCAGCCGAAGGGGGAATCAGTATGCGCAATCGCTTCATCGCGGGGACGATCGCCGCTCTCGCGTTCGCAGGTGGGACTTTTGCGGTCCTCGCGTCACCTGCGAGCGCTGGCGGTCACGACCGCGACGCAGCGGTGGGGAACGTGAAGCTCAAGGGCGCCAACGAGGTGCCCGCGGCGGATCCCGACGGAAAGGGTCGGTTCATCTTCGTCGCCGCCGGCGACCAGCTTTGCTACCTGTTCACTGCGAAGAACATCGATCCGCCTCTGGCGGCTCACATCCATGCCGGCGCTGCCGGCGTCAACGGCGGCATCGTCGTGATGCTGATGGTCCCCGACCCCGTGTCGGCGGAGTGCATCACGGCCGTGGCGGACGAGTCCATGAACAGCACTGCGGTGCTGACCCAGGGTGAGCTCGACGCCATCATCGCCGATCCTGCTGGGTTCTACGCCAACGTTCACACGGCACCGTTCCCGGCCGGAGCCATCCGCGGCCAGCTCGCCTGAGCCGTAGGCCGCTGAGCGTCGGGGTGGTGGTGGGGGGACCACCCCGGCCCGGGGGAGGACGCTCAGTGGCGGCTCATTCGACCAGAGCAGGTTCTCGGCGTGCCTGAGGAGACCCATCCAGAAATGCCCCGCCCGGCGGTGTCGGCCGAGCGCGAACGGGGTGCCGGAAGTGGGCGCAACGCCGAGGTGTTCCGGGATGCGGCGGCCCGCGCGGGCCGCCGGATCACGCGCGACGAGATCGTCGAGGCGCTGCGTTCCGGACGAGAAGGGTGATCGTCGTGCGTACCGGAGAGGTCGTCAGAGGCGTTCCACGATCGTGACGTTGGCCTGGCCGCCGCCCTCGCACATGGTCTGGAGGCCGTAGCGGCCGCCGGTGCGCTCGAGCTCGGCGAGCAGGGTCGTCATGAGGCGGGCGCCCGTGGCGCCCAGGGGGTGGCCGAGGGCGATGGCGCCGCCGTTGACGTTGACCTTGTCCGGGTCGGCGCCTGTCTCCTTGGCCCAGGCGATCACGACGGAGGCGAACGCCTCGTTGATCTCCACCAGGTCGATGTCGTCCAGCGACATCCCCGTGCGGGCGAGCGCGTGGGCGGTGGCCGGGATGGGGGCCGTCAGCATCCAGACCGGGTCGGCCGCTCGCACCGACAGGTGGTGGACGCGGGCCCGCGGGGTCAGCCCGTGGTCGGCCAGGCCCCGCTCGTTGACCACCAGCAGGGCGGCCGAGGCGTCCGAGATCTGGGACGAGCAGGCGGCGGTCACCCGGCCGCCTTCGGCCAGCGGCGGGAGCGAGCGGATCTTGTCCCAGTCCGGCTCCCGGGGGCCCTCGTCGGCGGTGCAGTCGCCCAGCGGGACGATCTCGGCCTCGAAGCGGCCCTCGGCCCGGGCCTTGAGGGCACGCTCGTGGGACTGGACGGCGAACTCCTCCATGTCCTCCCGGCTGATCTCCCAGCGCTCGGCGATCATCTCGGCCGAGGCGAACTGGCTGAGCTCACCGGACCCGTAGCGGGCCACCCAGCCCGACGAGCCGGTGAACGGGTCCGGGAACCCCAGCTCCGCGCCCACGGTCATGGCCGACGAGATGGGGATCTGCGACATCTGCTGGACGCCGCCCGCCACGACCACGTCCATGGTCCCGGACAGCACGGCCTGGGCGGCGAAGTGCAGCGCCTGCTGCGAGGACCCGCACTGGCGGTCGACGGTGGTGCCGGGCACGTGCTCGGGCAGGCCCGCGGCCAGCCAGGCGGTGCGGGCGATGTCGCCGGCCTGGCCGCCGATGGTGTCGACGCAGCCGTACACCACGTCCTCGACCGCGGCCGGGTCGATGCCCGTGCGCTCGACCAGCGCGGCCAGGCTGTGGGCCCCGAGGTCGGCGGGATGGACCCGCGACAGCCCGCCGCCCCGGCGGCCGACCGGCGTGCGGACTGCGTCGACGATGTAGGCCTCGGTCATGTGATGTCCTCCGTCAGATCCCGATCGTCCGGCCCACCCGGTCGCGGTGCCAGCCCGCGTCCCCGTAGGCCTTGGCCAGCGCCCAGGTGCGCTTGAGGTAGAGGTGCAGGTCGTGCTCGACCGTGTAGCCGATCGCCCCGTGGCACTGGAGGGCGACCCGGCCGGCGCGCCAGGCCGCGTCCCCGGCGAGCGCCTTGGCCATGGACACGTCCCGGCTGCGGTCGGCGGACCCGGTGGCGAGCGAGTGGGACGCCCGGTGGACCGCGGGGCGGGCGAACGCCAGGTCCTTGTGGGCGTCGGCCAGCTGGTGCTTGACCGCCTGGAACGACCCGACCGGCACCCCGAACTGGTGGCGCTCGGACACGTGGGTGACAGCCAGCTCGACCATCCTCTGGCCCAACCCGACGAGCACGGCGGCGGTGGCCCAGGCCCCCCGGTCGAGCGCCAGTGCGACCACCTCGGGGTCGTCGCTGACCAGCGTGGCCGCCCCCAGGTCCCACGACCCCCGCCCCCAGTTCAGGTCGTCCTCGTCGCCGTCCGCTGAGCTCGCATCGTCCCCCGCCCCCGAGGCGAAGCCCGTCGCCGGATCCCAGGCGTCCTCGCCGACCTCGGCATCGCCTGCCCGGGTGGGATCCCAGGCGTCCTCGCCGGCCCCCGGGTCGCCAGCCCGGGTGGGATCCCAGGCGTCGTCGCTCGCCCCCGGGTCGCTGGCACGGGTGGGATCCCAGGTGGCGGGGGCGACGGGCGAGGTCGGCTCAGGGGTCGGGTGCCAGGCGGCCGTGGGGTGGGCGGGGGCCGGGGCGGACGGGTCCCAGGTGACCGTGGCGGCGCGGCGGGCGGGGTCGACCGTGGCCACCGGGGTGAGCACGGCGTCGGTGCGGTCCACCAGGTGGAGCCCGCCGTCGCCGGGGTCGAGCAACAGCAGGCGGTCGGCGTCCGCCGCGCAGGCCATGTGCGGCCCGCCCAGGTTGGTGGCGATCATGCCCGCGTCGGGGCCCAGCAGCGGGGCGGCCACCGCGGCCGTGTCCACGAGGGGATGGGGCAGGGCGGCGCGGCCCGCCTCCTCCAGGACCAGCACCAGCGAGCGCTCGTCGAGGCCCAGGCCGCCCCGGTCCTCGGGCACGAGGATCCCGAGGACGCCCATGGCGGCCAGGCGGTCCCACACGCCCCGGTCCAGGCCGCCGGGACCGGCCGACGCGGCGGAACGGACCGCGTCGGGCGGGCACTCCTTGTCCAGCAGGGCCCGCACCGCGTCCCGGAAGGCGAGCTGGTCGTCGTCGAAGCCGAAGTGCACCCGGCCCTACCTTCTCGGCAGCCCGAGCAGCCGCTCGGCCGCGATGTTCCGCTGGATCTCGTTGGTGCCCGCGTAGATCGGCCCCGACAGCGCGAACTGCCAGCCCTTGGACCACGGGCCCTCGACCTCGGCCTCGGGGCCCAGCAGGTCGAGCGCGAGCTCGTGCAGCTCGACGTCGAGCTCGGACCACCACAGCTTGTTGATCGAGCTGTCGGCGCCCATGGCCGCCCCGCCCGCCAGCCGGGTGACGGTGTCGAGCGTGTAGAGCTGGTAGGCCTCGGCCCGCATGTAGGCGTCGACCAGCCGGTCCCGCAGCCGGGGCTCGGGGTGGGCCCGGTACAGGTCGAACAGGCGGCCGGCCGTGGCCAGGAAGCGCCCGGGCGAGCGCAGCGTCAGGCCCCGCTCCGAGCCGGTCGTGGCCATGGCCACCGACCATCCCTCGCCGGCCTCGCCCAGCACGACGCCGCCGGGCAGGGCGTCGTCGGCCAGGAAGGCGCCGTCGAAGAACACCTCGGCGAAGCCCTCGTCGCCGTCCAGCCGCCCGAAGCCCCGGACCGTGACGCCCGGCGTGTCCAGCGGGACCAGCAGGTAGCTGAGGCCGCGGTGCCGCTCGGACTCGGGATCGGTGCGGAACAGGCCGAACAGGTGGGTGCAGAACGCGCCCCGGGTGGTCCAGGTCTTCTGGCCGTCGAGGCGCCAGCCGCCGTCGACCCGCGACGCCTTGCAGCGGATGGCGGCCAGGTCGCTGCCCGCGCCCGGCTCGGACCAGCCCTGGCACCACAGGTCCTCGGCCGCGGCCATGCGGGGCAGGATGTGGGCCTGCTGGTCCCGGGTCCCGAACTCGAACACGGTCGGGGCCAGCAGGAAGATCCCGTTCTGGGTGACCCGGGGCGGACCGCCGCCCCGGTAGTACTCCTCCTCGAAGATCAGCCACTCCCACAGCGAGGCGCCCCGGCCGCCGTGCTCGGCCGGCCACGAGACGGCGGCCCAACCGCCGGCGTGGAGGCGGCGCTCCCAGTCGAGGTGCTGGGCGAACCCGTCGCGGGTGTCCCCGGAGGCGATGGCCTCCTCGCCGCCGTGCTCGGCGTGCCAGGCGGCCAGGCTGGCTTCGAGCCACTCCTGCGCCTCGGCCCGGAAGGCGTCCTCCTCGGCGGACCAGGTCAGGTCGAGGCCGGTCATCGCCTGCCGCCCAGCCGGTCGAGCGTGGCGAGCGCATCGGCCTCGATCGAGGACAGGAGGGCGGCCACGGTGGGCATCTCGCCGATCACGCCCGTGACCTGGCCGGTCGGCAGGACACCGGCCTCCGGGTGGCCGTCCACCAGCGCCGCCTTGATGAGCATCGGGGCGTTGGCGGCCATGACCACCT
>DATBGF010000199.1:0-2557 GCA_036558145.1 Acidimicrobiales bacterium | reverse complement strand
CGACCGGCCATGCCCACCCGCGCGTGGTGGAGGCCATCGCCACCCAGGCGGCCACGCTCATCCACACGTCCGTGGTGGTCCACAACGAGCGCAACATCGAGCTGGCCGAGCGGATCGGCGCGCTGTGCCCGTTCTTCGAGTCCCCGCAGGTCTTCTTCTGCAACTCGGGCGCCGAGGCGGTGGACGGGTCCCTCAAGCTGGCCCGCAAGCTCACGGGCCGCCCCGGCATCATCGCCTTCCGCCGCGCCTTCCACGGCCGCACCCTGGCGGCCACGTCGCTCACGACGGCCAAGGGCCGCTACCGCGAGGGGTACGAGCCGCTGCTGCCCGGCGTCTACCACGCCCCCTACTGCGTCCCCCACGAGCACGCGACCCCCGACGCCGCGGTCGAGGCGGCGCTCACGGAGCTGGACCGCCTGCTCTCCCTCCAGGCCCCGCCCGGCAACATCGGCGCCATGGTCGTGGAGCCGGTGCTGGGCGAGGGCGGCTACGTCCCCCCGCCCCGGGCCTGGCTCGCCGGTCTGCGCGCCCGCTGCGACGCCCACGGCATCCTCCTCGTCTTCGACGAGGTGCAGTGCGGCATCGGCCGCACCGGCCGCCCGTTCGCGGCCGAGGCCTACGGCGTCACCCCCGATGTCCTCCTGTTCGCCAAGGGCATCGCCTCGGGCCTGCCGCTCGGCGGCATCGTCGCCCCCCGCGCCCTGATGGAGCGCTGGCCGACGGGCACCCACGGCTCGACGTTCGGCGGCACCCCGGTGGCGTGCGCCGCCGCCCTCGCCACCCTGGACGTCCTCGACGCCGACGACCTCTACGCCCACGCCGCCACCCTCGGCGACCGCGCCCTGGCCCACCTCCGCCGCGAGCTGGGCAGCCACCCCCAGGTCCGCGACATCCGCGGCATCGGCCTCATGGTCGGCGTCGAGCTGGCCGACAAGACCGTCACCGACACGATCTGCGCCACCTGCCTCGACGCCGGCGTCATCGTCCTCGCCTGCGGCCCCGACGAGAACGTCCTACGCCTGGTCCCCCCGCTCACCATCACGGCCGACGAGCTGGACCACGGCCTGTCGGTCCTCTGCGAGGCGGTCCTGGCCAGCTGACCAGCTCCGCCCGGGTCTGCGGGTCCGGTGCGGCCACCAGGAATGCACCACTCATGGGCTCCGCGTCGACCACATGCTCTTCTGTCGGGAACACGACCCGGACCCGCGTGACGCCGACCGGTGCGATGCCACTGCGGAGCCACCGCTGCTCGTCGCCGGCCGCGCGATACCCCGCGGCGAATCCGGTGAAGGACGGCGGTCCCTCCGATGGCCTCTCGCCGTAGGCGACCCGCCAGTCCGAACCAGCTGCTCCGGTCGACGTCCAGCCGTCCGCGGTCGAGACCACCACGTCGATGTACTGCGAATACGGGCACTCGTCCTCGTCGTGGGCATGAGCATCGTCGAAGCCGATCGACAGGACCGCCGCGATGCCATCGCCTCGCCACACAGCAACCGGGACCTCATCGCCGTGTCGCAGCGGGGGAGGCGGTGCGTCGGGGAGGCCCCGGGCGACGACCGACGCGGCGTCCCAGTCGCTCGCGTCGGACATCGATCAGAAGGCCAGCAGCGTGCGGAGGGCGGGGAGGACGCGGGCTTCCGCGGACCACGTGCGTTCGAGGGTGGGGGCGAAGGGGATGGGGGAGTCGGTGCCGCCGACCCGGGTGACCGGGGCGTCCAGCCAGGCGAAGGCTTCCTGGCCGATGACCGCGGCGATCTCGGCGCCGAAGCCTCCGGTGAGGGGGGCTTCGTGGGCCACCAGGGCGCGGGAGGTGCGGCGGACCGAGTCCAGGACGGTCGGGCGGTCCCAGGGCCGCAGGGACCGTAGGTCGATGACCTCGACCTCGTGGCCGTCCTCGGCGGCCACCGTGTCGGCGGCGGCGAGGGCCCAGGCGACGCCGGCGCCGTAGGTGACGATCGTCGCGTCGGTGCCGGGCCGGGCGATGCGGGCGTGGCCGATCGGCTCGATGTGGTGGCCCGCGGGCACCGGGCCCCGCGCGCTGCGGTAGAGCTTCTTGTGCTCCAGGACCAGGACCGGGTTGCCGTCGTCGAGGGCGGCCAGCAGCAGGCCCTTGGCGTCGGCGGGGGTGGCCGCGGCGACGACCTTGAGGCCCGCGACGTGGCAGAACCAGGCTTCGACGTTCTGGGAGTGGAACGGGCCCGCGCCCAGGCCACCGCCCACCGGGAGGCGCACCACGAGGGGGACCGGGGCGTCCCAGCGGTAGCGGGTCGTGGCCACGTTGTTCACCAGCTGGTTGAAGCCGCACGACACGAAGTCGCCGAACTGCATCTCGACCACCGGGCGGAAGCCGTCGAGCGCCAGGCCCAGGGCAGCGCCGATGGCGCCCGACTCCACGATCGGGGTGTTGCGCACCCGGTCGGTCCCGAACTCGTCGGCCAGGCCCTCCGTGGCCTTGAACACCCCGCCGTAGCCGGCGATGTCCTGTCCCAGCAGCACCACCCGGTCGTCGGCCGCCAGCGCGGTGCGCAGTGCGTCGTTGACGGCGTCGACGTAGCGG
>DATBGF010000198.1:0-3337 GCA_036558145.1 Acidimicrobiales bacterium | reverse complement strand
CCGCCCAGCGCCCACCATCGCCTCACCCCCGCGCCACTCCTCCCGCACCCGCCGCCCGACACCGGTCAACCCCTCTCCCGGGAGCCGCGGCCATGACCGTCGACGTCCCCGGCATCCCGGCCACCGAGGAGCCCCTCCCGGTCGCCAGCCCGCTCGACCCCACCCGCCCCGAGGTCCACCTCACGCCGCGGCAGTGGGCCCGCAAGAACCTGTTCCCGACCCCGATGGCGTCACTGCTGACCGTGGTGTTCGCCGTGGCGCTGGGCTACGGGCTGTTCCGCCTCCTGTGGTTCGCCCTGGTGTCGTCGGACTGGGAGATCGTGCGGGCCAACCTCCGCCTCTTCATGATCGGCCGGTTCCCGCTCGAGGAGGCCTGGCGCCTCTGGGCCGCCCTCTACGTGGCCGCCGCCACGGCCGGCCTGTTCAGCGGCGCCATCGTCGCCCAGTCCTACGCCCAGGCCGAGTCGTCCGGCCGCACGGTGGACCGCCCCGGCCGCTGGAGCTGGCTGCGCCGGTACTGGCCCGCGCTGGCGTGCGTGGCCGTGATCCTGTCCCAGACCCGCACGTGGACCCCGCTGCTGGCCACGCTGGGAGCCGGCCTGGTGCTGGCCGGCAGCCGGTGGCTGGGCCTGCGCCTCCCCGGCCTCGCCCACTACCTGGTCGTCGGCCTCCTCGTCGCGCTGATCCTCGTCTACACGCTGGTGGCCGGGTCGGGCGGAGGGCTCTGGTCCCTGGCCGACGCCGTGCAGCTGGCCCTGATCGCCGGGGCGGTGCTGGCCAGCACCCGGGCCCTGGGACGCCGGCCGATCCGCTTCGCGGTGCTGGCGCTGATCGTGGGGGCCGTGCTGTCGGCCCAGCTCGCCACGGGCGAGGAGGGCGTGGGCTGGTCCGACTGGGGCGGGCTGCACCTGACCCTGTTCGTGACCATCGGCGGGATCGCCCTGTCGTTCCCGCTGGGCGTGTTGGTGGCGCTGGGACGGCGCTCGTCCCTGCCGGTGCTGCGCTCGCTGTCCGTGGGCTACATCGAGCTGATCCGGGGCGTGCCCCTGGTGGCGCTGCTGTTCCTGGGCCAGTACGTCATCCCGCTGTTCTTCCCCAACACGGTCGACCCGCCCAGCCCGCTGGCCCGGGCGCTCATCGCCATCGTGCTGTTCGAGGCGGCCTACGTCGCCGAGACGGTGCGGGGCGGGCTGCAGTCGATCTCGCGGGGCCAGCGGGAGGCGGGCCAGGCGCTGGGCCTGTCGTCCTGGAAGATCACCCGGCTGATCGTGCTGCCCCAGGCGCTGCGGGCGGTGATCCCGGCCATGGTCGGGCAGTTCATCAGCCTGTTCAAGGACACCTCGCTGCTCCAGATCATCGGCTTCCTCGAGCTGCTGGAGGTGGCCGAGAACACGCCGAGCCAGACCCGGTTCCTGGGCCAGGGACTGCACACCGTCACCTTCGCCTTCGTCGCCCTCATCTACTGGGCGGGGTCGTACACCATGTCGCGGGAGAGCCGGCGCCTCGAGGGCCGGCTGGGAGTGGGAGAGCGCCGATGACCGACACCACCGCCGAAGCCGTGCCCGCCGATGCCGAGGCCGGTCCGATCATCGACTGCCAGGGCGTCGAGAAGTGGTTCGGCGACTTCCAGGCGCTGAAGGGCATCGACCTGGAGGTCGGGCGCCAGGAGGTGGTCGTGGTCATCGGCCCCTCGGGGTCGGGCAAGTCGACCTTCATCCGCTGCATCAACCGCCTGGAGCAGCACGACCGGGGCCGCATCGTGGTCGACGGCATCGAGATGACCGACGACCTGCGCAACATCGCGGGCATCCGCCGCGAGGTCGGCATGGTGTTCCAGCAGTTCAACCTGTTCCCGCACCTGACCGTGCTGGAGAACATCACGCTCGGTCCCCGGCAGGTGCGCCGCATGAACCGGTCCGACGCCAACGCCCTCGCCCGCCAGATGCTGGAGCGGGTCAAGATCCCCGAGCAGGCGGAGAAGTACCCCGGGCAGCTCTCGGGCGGCCAGCAGCAGCGGGTGGCGATCGCCCGGGCGCTGGCCATGCAGCCCAAGATCATGCTGTTCGACGAGCCCACGTCGGCCCTCGACCCCGAGATGATCGCCGAGGTGCTCGACGTCATGAAGGAGCTGGCGCGGTCGGGCATGACCATGATCGTCGTGACCCATGAGATGGGCTTCGCCCGCGAGGTGGCCGACCGGGTCGTGTTCATGGCCGACGGCCAGATCGTCGAGGCGGGGACGCCGCAGCACTTCTTCGACAACCCCACGGAGGAGCGGACGCGGGCGTTCCTGCGCCAGATCCTCTGACCTGGGTCCGGGTGCGGGGCGGGTGCGGTCAGGCGGGGCAGGTGCCGCCGGGCGTCACCCGCACCGACGCCGAGCCGGCCGAGGGCTGGCGGACGAGCGTCAGGACGTCGGCGCAGGGCGGGGAGGTGACCCGTGCGCCGGTGACCACGACCGTGTAGCCGTCGGGATAGGTGATCGTGGGCGTGCTGATCGACGTCACCGCGCGGCCGGGGAAGCGACCGCTGCCGGACGCCCGGGTCGCGTCCCAGGACACGTCGAGCACGCGGGCGGTGGCGTCGTAGCCGAACGCGGTGGGCGTGCCGGCCACCGCGATCGGGTGGGGGCGCACGAGGGACGGGACGACGGCGGGCGTCAGGCTGGCGCCCGGGGTCGGCGTGCCGCCCCGGATGCCGACGTCGTAAGCCCAGTACATCCACGGGATCATCGCCCGGTCCAGGAGGTCGGCCTGGCGGGTGATCGCGGCGGGGTCGGCGGTGGCACCCCACTCGGTGGCGACCAGTGCCCCGCCGGTGCGCGCCGACCAGTCGAGCGCGTGGCCGACGACCTGGGGCTCCGCCGCGGCGTCGACCGTGTACATGTGGAAGCTCATGCCGGCGGCAGGGTCGCCGCCGGGCAGGCCGATGTCCGTGGGCGCCTGCCCGAAGTTGAACAGCACGAACGGCTCGCCGAGGACCAGTCCGTCGGGATCATGCGCCCGCACGGCCCGGGTGACCTGGGCGTACAGCGGGTCGAGCGACCCCCGATCGAGCGCCGCGCAGCCGTCGGGCGGCGTGACGCAGGAGGACCACTCGACACCGGGCCACGGCTCGTTGAACACGTCGTAGCCCAGCACCCACGGGTTGGCCCCGAACCGCTCGGCCAGCGCGCCGAACATCGCGGCCACCGAGGCCTGGAGCGGGACGCCGTCGGGACCGGGCGTGTCGTCCCACAGGCTCTGGAACGCGGCCTGGATGGCCGGGTTCGTGACGTAGTACAGCGGGAACCCGGTGTGCGTGTTGGTGGCCCCGCCGGTGAGGGTCATCCAGTCGG
>DATBGF010000197.1:0-5643 GCA_036558145.1 Acidimicrobiales bacterium | reverse complement strand
CCCGGCGACCTGGCCGCCAGGATCGTCGCCCACCGGGCCCGGCGCCGCCACGTGCCCCGGTGGGCGGCGGTCGCCGCAGCCGCGGTGGGGGTGGCCGCCGTGCTGGCCGTCGCCCCCTTCGGCTCGCCGGAGTCCCGGGCGGCGGACGCCATCGTGCGCGACGCCGCCACGGCTTCCGCCCAGGCGCTGCAGACCGGGCGGGCGGTGGTCACGTCCCCCGACGGTGCCCTGCCCCTGGGCGACGAGCGGACGTACACGTTCGACGGTGAGAACCTGGCGGTCGACGGCTCGGGCCCCGGCTACACCTACGGGCGCCTGAGGGTCGACGGCAACCTGTACTTCTACTGGAACCCGAACGGCGGCTCCGCCCGGGACTGGATGCGTGACATCACCGCCACCAACGTCGGCCCGGAGGACTTCGTCTTCGATCCCCGCGGCCTGCTGGGCGTGCTGGCCCCGACGGCCGGCTTCGAGCTGGCCGGCGGCGACACCGTGGACGGCGTCGCCGTCACCCACCTGCGGGCGACGAGGCCCGAGGCCATCGACACCGAGGCGCTGCACCTCGGCGAGCTGACGGACTTCCCCGACAGCCGGTTCACGGCCCTCGACATCTGGGTCGACGGTGACGATGTGGTGCGCCGCATTGACTTTGCCCAGGAGTTCCGACTGTCGAATGTGATCGAGATCGATCCCGCGACCGGAAGCTCGTCCATCCCGGACCAGCCCCAGGTGGTGCACACATCCGTGCGGTTCACCGACATCGGCGCCTCGATCACGGTCGACGCCCCCGCCGACGCCCGCGACGTCAATCCCTGGCCGCAGCCTCAGCCGCAACCCTGAGACCAACCCCCACGGTTCGCACGAAGCGGACCGCACCGCCATACTCGGCTCGTAGTGGCCCAGTTCGTGGACGAGTGCAACCTTCACGCCAAGGCAGGCGACGGCGGAGCGGGCGCCGTCGCCTTCCGGCGTGAGGCGCACGTGGCCAAGGGCGGGCCCGACGGCGGCGACGGGGGCAAGGGCGGCGACGTCTGGCTGGTAGCGGACCACAACGTGGCCTCGCTGCTGGCGTTCAAGGACCAGCCGTTCCGCCGCGGCGGGAACGGCACCCACGGCTCGGGCCAGCGCCGCCACGGGACGTCGGGGGACGACGTCGTCGTGCCCGTGCCCGAGGGCACGGTGGTGCGCGACCACGACGACGGCCGGGTGCTGGCCGACCTGGTGCGGGGCGGCGACCGCTACCTGGCCGCCGAGGCCGGACGGGGCGGTCGGGGCAACGCCCGCTTCCTCTCCAACCGGCGCCGGGCGCCCGCCTTCGCCGAGCAGGGCGAGGAGGGCGAGGAGCGCTGGCTGCGCCTCGAGCTCAAGCTGCTGGCCGACGTGGCGCTGGTCGGGTTCCCCAACGTGGGCAAGTCCACCCTCATCAGCCGCATCTCGGCGGCCAAGCCGAAGGTGGCCGACTACCCGTTCACCACCCTGGAGCCGCACCTCGGCGTGGTCCGCATGGACGACGGCATCGAGTACGTGGTGGCCGACGTGCCCGGGCTGATCGAGGGGGCCAGCGAGGGCAAGGGCCTCGGCCACCGCTTCCTTCGCCACATCGAGCGGGCGCGGGTGCTGTGCGTGCTGGTCGACCTGGCCCCGGTGGCCGAGCGGCCGCCCGCCGAGCAGGTCGCGGTGCTGCTGGACGAGCTGGAGAACTACGACGCCGACCTGGCCGGGCGGCCGCGGCTCGTGGTCGGCAGCCGGGCGGACCTGGCCGGCAGCGACGGGGACGGGGACCAGGACAAGGACCCCGGCGTGCACCTGGACCTGCGCATCTCGGCCGTCACCGGCGAGGGGATCCCCGAGCTGCGGGGCCGGCTCGCCACCGCGGTGAGCGCGGCCCGGGAGGAGCAGGCCCCGCCCGAGCAGTTCGTCGTCCACCGGCCGGTGCGCGAGGGCTTCCGGGTCGAGCGGGAGGGAGGCGGCTGGGTGGTCGAGGGCCGGGAGGCGACGCGGGCGGTGGCCCTGTCCGACCTGACCCGGGCCGACGCCCTGGCCGAGGCGCACCGCCGCCTGCACCGCCTGGGGATCGACCGGGCGCTCGCCCGGGCCGGCGCCCAGCCGGGAGACAGCGTGCGCATCGGCGGGTTGGTGTTCGACTACGAGGACGAAGAGGGCGCGCCGTGATCGTGGTGGCCAAGGTGGGGTCGTCGTCCATCACCAGCGACAGCGGGGAGATCGACGAGTCGGCCATCGCCAAGTTCTGTGCCGAGGTCGTGGTCCTGCGCGAGGCCGGCCACCGGGTGGTCATGGTGACCAGCGGGGCCATCGCCGCCGGACTGCCCGCGCTGGGCCTGGCCAAGGCCCGGCCCCGCGACGCGGTCACGCTCCAGGCCGCCTCGGCGGTGGGCCAGAGCCGGCTCATGCGGGTCTACGACCGGGCTCTGGCCGACGGCGGGCTGATCGGGGGCCAGGTGCTGCTGGCCCCGCTCGACTTCATGGTCCGCCAGCAGTACCTGCACGCCCGCTCCACCCTGACCCGCCTGCTGGAGCTGGGCGTCGTCCCGGTGGTCAACGAGAACGACGCCATCGCCGACGACGAGATCCGCTTCGGGGACAACGACCGGATGGCCGCGCTCGTGGCCCACCTCATCAGCGCCGACCTGCTCGTCCTGCTGACCGACCAGCCGGGCCTGCTCACCGGCGACCCCCGCTCGGACGCCCAGGCGTCGCTCATCGAGGAGATCGTCGAGGTCGACCACACCCTGGAGCGCATGGCCGGCGGCGTCGGCAGCGACCGCGGGAGTGGGGGCATGGCGTCCAAGCTGGCCGCGGCCAAGATCGCCGCCTGGTCGGGGGTGCGGGCCGTCATCGCCCAGGCCGACCGCGAGAACGTGCTGGTGGACGTGGTGGCCGGCCGCACCGGGGTGGGCACGGTCGTCGTGCCCCGCGGCCGGCGGCTGCCCGCCCGCAAGCTGTGGATCGCGTTCGCGGTGGGCTCGATGGGGATCGTCCTGGTGGACGAGGGCGCCAAGCGGGCGCTGCTGGAGCGGGGCGTCTCGCTGCTGCCGGCCGGCGTGACCGGGGTGAAGGGCGGCTTCGAGGCCGACGACGCCGTGGAGATCGCGGGGCCCGACGGCGCCGTGTTCGCCAAGGGCCTCTGCCGCCTGGACGCCGCCGGGCTGCGGGAGGTGGCGGGCATGCGCACGTCCGAGCTGCCCGAGGGCGTCGCCCACGAGGTCGTCCACCGCGACGACCTGGTGGTGTTGCCCTGAGACAGAATTCGCAGGTGACCGATCCGGCGGCGCCGACCCAGGACCCGGAGACCGCGCCGCCGCCACCCCCCGCGCCGCTGCTGCACCCCGGGCTGGTGTTCGTGCTGGCCGCCTTGGCCGGCGGGGTGGTGCGGTGGTGGCAGGTGCACGGCACCGTCACGCTGAAGTGGAACGACACGGCCGACTTCCTGGCCAGCTCGCGGGCGCCGTGGTTCAGCCAGGAGCTGTGGATCGGTCCCCGGACGCCCCTGGTGCCGGTGGTCCTGAAGCTGGTCGGCGGCGACATCCGGCTGTTCATCGCCTTCCAGTGCGTGGTGGCCGCGCTGTGCTGGGCCGCGCTCGTCGCCGCGGTGTGGACGGTGGTCGGCGGGCGGCGGGGGCCCTGGCTGGCCGCCGGGCTGGTCCTCGCCTTCTCCCTGACCGTCCCGGTGGTGATGTGGGACCAGTCGGCCCTGTCCGAGTCGCTCGCCGTCTCGCTGCTGGCGCTGACCGTGGCGGCGGGCGTCCAGGTGGCGGCCCAACCGTCGCGCGGCGCGGTGATCAACCTCCTGGTGGTGGTGGCCGTCTGGCTCCTGGTGCGCGACAGCCCGGCGGCCGTGGCCCTGCTGGGCGGGGCGGTCCTGGTGGGTCTGATCGCGGTCCGCCACCTCCGCGCCCGCCGCCGGGGTGAGCCGGGACCGGCGCTGCGCACCCCGGCCACCGCCCTGGCCATGGGGGTGCTGGTGCTGGGGCTGCCGTCGACCGCCGCGTCCAGCCACGCGCACCGCCACGTGTACCCGCTCCGCAACGTGTTCGAGGCGCGGGTCCTGCCGTACCCGGACCGGGTGCGCTGGTTCGCCGACCACGGCATGCCCCAGGCCGGCGAGTTCCTCGGCGACGGTGCCCACCAGCCGGTCGAGGAGCCGGGCCGGCCGCCGGTCGTCTTCCTCGCCGACGAGGACACGACCATGCGCCCGTGGTTCGCCTGGGTGGCCGAGGACGGGCGGGCGGCGTTCGCCCGCTGGGTGGCGACGCACCCGTGGTACGTCGTGGACGAGCCGTTCCGCACGCCGGAGCGCACGTTCAACAACGCCGGCGGCGACCGGAGCTTCTACGCCGCGGCCGACCAGCGCCGGGTGCCGCTGGTCGACCGCCTGCTGGCCCACCGCACGTGGGTCGCCGGCGCGGTGGCGCTGTTGGCCGCGGGCTACGCGATCGGCCGGCGCCGGGTCACCCCCGCGCTGGTCGCGGGGGCGGTGACCGCCGCGCTGGCGATACCCCACGGGCTGCTGGCCTGGCACCTCGACGGCATGGAGACGGCCCGGCACCTGGTGGTCCCGGTGCTGCAGTTCCACCTCGGCGTGCTGCTGGTCGTGATCGGGCTGCTGCCGCCTGCGGTACGGTCCGGGGATGCCTGACGAGACGCCGCTGTCGATCCACCACCCGGAGCGACCCGCCGTGGGAGGCGTGGTCGTGATCCAAGAGATCTTCGGGGTGAGCGACCACATCGAGGACGTGTGCCAGCGCATCGCCCAGGTCGGCTGGCTGGCCGTGGCGCCCCACCTGTTCTGGCGGACGGGGGATCCGGTGGTGGCCACCGACGACTACGGCACCGCGCTGGAGCACACCGGCAAGCTCACCCGCGAGAGCATCCTGGAAGACGTCGACGCGGCCCTGGCCTACATCCAGGACGCCGGCATCCCGCTCGACGCGGCCGGCATCGTCGGGTTCTGCGCGGGCGGCAGCATCGCCTTCGCGGTGGCGACCGAGCGGCCGATCGCCGCCGCCGTCACCTACTACGGCGGCGGCATCACCGAGCCCCGCTTCGGCTTCGCTCCCATGGCCGAAGCCGCCCCGGGCCTGACCGTCCCGTGGTTGGGCCTCTACGGCGACCTCGACCAGAGCATCCCCAGCGACCAGGTCGACCTGCTGGCCGACGCGGCCGCCCAGGCCGAGGTCAACACCGAGGTCATCCGCTACGCCGACGCCGGCCACGCCTTCAACCGTGACGGCGGCCCGACCTACGAGCCGGCCTCGGCCGAGGACGCCTGGCGCCGCATGCTCGACTGGTTCGCCGACAACCTCACGACCGGCGCCACCGAGACGATCTAGCTCGGCGTTCCCTCGCGGTTCACGCGGCGTTCGGTCCCGGGTCGGACCGGCGTCGGATGCCGGTGCGATCCTGGCGCCATGGCGGCCAGGCGCATGCTGGCGACGATCATCATGGGCAGCCTCCTGGCCCTGACAGCACCCGCGGGCGCGGTGGCCGCAGCACCAGCGGCCCGGCTGCCACGGCTGATGATCGGCGACGTGGTCGTGAGCGAGGGCGATTCGCCCGGCGAGCTACGCCCGGCGGTGTTGCCGGTGACCCTCTCGGAGCCCGTCGCGACCCCGGTCACGTTCG
>DATBGF010000196.1:0-2836 GCA_036558145.1 Acidimicrobiales bacterium | reverse complement strand
CGGCTGCTCTGGCGGTCTCGCCGGTGCTGGTGGTGTCGGCGGCGCCGGGCGGGCGTTTCGTGGTGGCGTGGCGGGAGGTGGCGGGCTGATGGCGGTGCTCCCCCTGGTCTCGGCTGCTCTGGCGGTCTCGCCGGTGCTGGTGGTGTCGGCGGCGCCGGGCGGGCGTTTCGTGGTGGCGTGGCGGGAGGTGGCGGGCTGATGGCGGTGCTCACCCTGGTCTCGCTCAAGGGCTCGCCGGGCGTCACCACCGCGGCGGCGGCGATGGCGGCGGCGGCCGTGGTGGGAGGCCAGCGGGCCCTCCTCGTCGAGCTGGACCCGTCGGGCGGCGACGTCCGCCTGCTGTCGACGCTGCCCGTCGCCGAGCCCAACCTGGTCCACGCCGCGGCCGAGCTGCGCCACGCCACGGGTGCGGACGCGGCCCTCGAGGGCGAGGCGGTCGAGGCCCTGCCCTCGCTGCCCGCCCTGCTGGCCCCGGCGGGCGCGGCCGAGGCCGAGGCGGTCATGTCCTCGATCGGCGACGGTTGGGGCGCGGCGTTCCGGTCCTACGACGGGCTGGTCGTGGTGGACGCGGGCCGCTGGGACACAGGCCAGGCCACCACCCGCAGGATCGAGGGCGCCGACGTGGTCGGGCTCGTCGTGCGGGCCACGGCCGTGAGCGTCGAGCACGCCCGGCACACGGTGGTGGCGCTGCGGCGGGCGTCCCGCGCCCCGGTGGCGGCGGTGGTGGTGGGCGACCGGCCCCACCCGCCCGAAGCCGTGGCCGCGGCCCTCGACCTCCCGCTGGCCGGCAGCATCGCCTGGGATCCCCGCGGCGTCGGCTGGCTGTGGGCCAAGGGCGCCACGTCCTCGGGCGTGCGCTCCTCGCTGGCCCGCTCCGCCACCCGCACCCTGGTCGGCCTCGAGGCGCAGGCCCCCGCTCGCCACGCCGCGCTCATCCCGGAGACTCCGGACACCCCCGACGTCCTCACCTCGGACTCCGTCGCCGCCGACCCGTCGACCGCGCCGCCTCCGTCACCGGATCCTGATCCGGAAGCCGGCGTGGATCCGCCCGCCCCCGACCCCGAGGTCCGGTCCCGGGATCCCCGGGATGCCCCGGATGCCCGGGTGGCGGCTGCCGGGATCCCTCCCGCCCGGCCGCCACCCCCGCCTCCGCCGCCTCCACCACCGCCCCCGCCCCCGCCTCCACCGCTGCCCGTGCGCCTGGGAGGTGACGCCCGATGAACGACCACCACGAGCTCGTGTCGTCGATGCGGCGCCAGGTCGCCCTCCTCATCGGGGACGAGGTCGACCGCCGCGAGCGCGAGGGGCTCGATCCCCTCGACGACGTCGACCGCCGGATGATGGCGGACGCCGAGATCCGCCGGATGCTGACGAACCACTGGCGCACGACGTCCGAGCGGGGCGAGCCCCGCCTCAGCCGGGACGACGAGCTGCGCATTGCCGAGGCGGTCCGGGTCTCGGTCTTCTCCGCCCTGCCGGGCCTGGACGAGTACCTCGCCCGGCCCGACGTCACCGACATCTTCATCAACGGTTGCGACGACGTCCGGCTGCGCACGATGGCCGGCGAGGAGATCGTCGTCGCGCCGCTCGTGTCGAGCGACGCCGAGCTCGTGTCCATGATCCAGGGCCTGGCCCGCCGGGGTGGGCGCCTGGGATCGGGCGACGCCATCGGGGCATCCGAGCTCGGCGGCGAGCACGAGAAGGAGTTCAACTCCTCCAAGCCGCTGCTGAACCTGCAGCTGTCCGACGGGTCCCGGCTGGCCGCCGCCGCGTGGGTGACGCCGCGGCCCTACGTGTCGATCCGCCGCCACCCGCTGGCCGACGCCGCGCAGAAGGACCTGGTGGCCCGGGGGATGTACGGCGAGGGCATCGCCAGCCTGCTGGCCGCGGCCGTGCGGGCCCGCAAGAGCATCATGATCGCCGGCGGCCAGGGCCGCGGGAAGACCACGTTGATGCGGGCACTGCTCCACGAGTGCGACCCCAGCGAGCGGATCATGGTCCTCGAACAGGAGCCGGAGCTCCAGCTCGACGCCGATCCGGTGCGCCACAACCACGTGCTCAACTGGATCGCCCGGCCCGCCAACATGGAGGGCGAGGGCGCGGTCACGCTGGCCGACCTGGCCTGGGCCATCAAGCGCCACAACCCGGACCGGATCGTGGTGGGCGAGGTGCTCGGGGCCGAGGTCATGGTCATGCTCGAGGCCGCCGGGCAGGGCATCGCCGGAGCGCTGTGCACGATGCACTCCAAGGACGCCTACCGGGTGTTCGGCCGGATGGTCCACTACGCCCAGCTGGGCCAGCCCAACGTGACGCCCGCGTTCGTCATGGACACCGGGGCCGATGCGCTCGACCTGGTCATCTACCTGGACGTGACGCCGGACGGGCGCCGGGTGATCTCCGAGGTGACCTACGTGCACCGCTACGACCCGACCGCCGGCCACGTCGTGGCGGACCAGTGGTATTCGCCGGGGAAGGACCGGGCCGCGGTGCGCAACCCGCGCGCGCCGATCCCCACCCTGGTCCTCGACGAGCTCGTCGCCTACGGCTACGACCCCGCGCTGGAGGCCCGCTGGTGACCGCGCTCGCGGCCCTCGCGGGTCTCCTCGTCGCCGGCGGCATCGCTCTGATCGCCAGCGGGGCCCGCCGCACGCCGGTCGAGCCGGCCCGCTCGGAGGCCCGGCGCCGCCAGGCGGAGCAGGTGGTGACCCGGGTGGCGCTCGCCGCGGGCGCCGGCCTGGTCACCCTGGCCCTTACCCGCTGGCCGGTGGCAGCCCTGGGCGCGGGCGTGGGCGCCTACGTGATCGCCGGCCGCCGCGGCCGGACCACCCCGGCGGCT
>DATBGF010000195.1:0-9854 GCA_036558145.1 Acidimicrobiales bacterium | reverse complement strand
TCTGGGCGTCGAGCAGCCGGTCCAGCCGGTCGGGGTCCGCGTTCGTCTCCCCCACCACCCGGTCCACCGCCTCGGCCGTGCCCTCCCGCTCCGCCAGGCGCGCCCCGAGCAACCTGCGCAGCGCCGCCGCGTCGCGCCCGCGCTCGGCCACGGCCGCGGCGTCGGTCCGGGTGGCCCGGGGCAGCCGCCGGTGCGCCGCCGCCAGGAACCCGAGGTCCTCGTCCCCGCCGGCCGCGGCCGCCTCGTCCAGCAGCGGCGCCAGCGACCTCGGGTCCACCGGCAGGGTGTGGTCGAAGTAGCGCACGGTGAACGTGGCCCCGTCCCGCTCCAGCCGGATCTCGCCCCGGTCGAGCACCCGCCCGTAGTGGTCACCCAGGATGGGCAGCACGACGGTGTTGCGCAGCTTCTCCTCGGGCGGGTCCCAGGTCACGTCGAAGTGGCCCGCCCACCGCGACGACGGCCCGTTCTCCAGCACGTCCCACCACCACCGGTTCTCCGGCCCGGTGATGGCCATGTGGTTGGGCACGATGTCCAGCACCTGGCCCAGCCCGGCGTCCCGGATCGCCGCCACCAGCCGCCCGTGCGCCTCCGGCCCCCCGAGCGCGTCGCTCACCCGCGAGTGGTCGACGACGTCGTACCCGTGCGTCGACCCCGCCGCCGCCTGCAACACCGGCGACAGGTACACGTGCGACACCCCCAGCTCCGCCAGGTACCCCACCACCCCAGCCGCCGCGTCGAACCCGAACCCCGGCCCCAGCTGCAACCGGTACGTGGCCCGCGGCGCGTCGGTCACTCGGAGGCAGCCCCTTCGTCCAGCAGCCGTAGGACGACGACCGAGCGGTCGGTGAGGATGAGGTTGCCGCGGACGGGCTCGTCGCCGTCGGGGTCGGGGCCGTCGAGGGCGGTGTCGAGGACACGTTCCCAGGTCTCGCCCCAGGGACCGCTGATGGTCCACTTGCGGGGCTCGGACGAGGCGTTGAACAGGACCAGGAACGACTCGTCCACCACCCGCTCGCCCCGGGGGCCGGGGGACGGGATGGCGGCGCCGTTGAGGAACATGCCCACGCAGGTCTCGTGGTGCTCGGTCCAGTCGGCCTCGGTCATCTCGGTGCCCTCCGGCTTGAGCCAGAGGATGTCGGCGGTGCCCCGCAGCGGCCGGCCCTGGAACCAGCGGCGCCGGCGGAAGACGGGGTGGTCCCGGCGGAGCGCCACCAGGCGGGTCGTGTAGGCGAGCAGATCTTCGTCGATGCTGTCCCAGGCGAACCAGGAGATCTCGTTGTCCTGGCAGTAGGCGTTGTTGTTGCCGCCCTGGGTCCGCCCGGCCTCGTCGCCCGACAGCAGCATGGGCACGCCCTGGGACAGCAGCAGCGTGGCCAGCAGGTTGCGCCGCTGGCGGCCGCGCAGGTCCAGCACGTCGGGATCGTCCGTCGGGCCCTCGACGCCGCAGTTCCACGAGCGGTTGTAGCTCTCGCCGTCCTGGTTGGCCTCGCCGTTGGCCTCGTTGTGCTTCTCGTTGTACGAGACCAGGTCGGTGAGCGTGAACCCGTCGTGGGCGGTCACGAAGTTGACGCTGGCCCCGGGGCGGCGGGAGTCGTCCTGGTAGAGGTCGGAGCTGCCGGTCAGCCGGGACGCCAGCTCGCCGACGATGGCGGGCTCGCCCCGCCACACGTCGCGCACCGTGTCGCGGTAGCGGCCGTTCCACTCCGACCACTGGGGCGGGAAGTTGCCGACCTGGTAGCCGCCGTGGCCGAGGTCCCACGGCTCGGCGATGAGCTTGACCTGGCTGATCACCGGGTCCTGCTGCACCAGGTCGAAGAAGGCCGACAGCTTGTCCACCTCGTGGAACTGGCGGGCCAGGGTGGCCGCCAGGTCGAAGCGGAAGCCGTCCACGTGCATCTCCATCACCCAGTAGCGCAGGCTGTCCATGATCAGCTGCAGCGCGTGCGGGTGCGCCATGTTCAGGCTGTTGCCGGTGCCCGTGGTGTCGTAGTAGTGGGCCCTGTCGTCGGGGACCAGCCGGTAGTAGGCGGAGTTGTCGATCCCCTTGAAGGAGAGCACCGGGCCCAGGTGGTTGCCCTCGGCGGTGTGGTTGTAGACGACGTCGAGGATCACTTCGATGCCCGCCTCGTGCAGCGTGCGCACCATCGCCTTGAACTCGGGGACCTGCGAGCCGTCCGACCCGGCCGAGGAGTACTCGTTGTGGGGCGCGAAGAAGCCGATCGAGTTGTAGCCCCAGTAGTTCCGCAGGCCCTGCTCCACCAGGCTGGCGTCGTGGACGAACTGGTGGACCGGCTGGAGCTCGACCGCGGTCACGCCCAGCGAGCGCAGGTACTCGACCGCCACCGGATGGGCCACGCCAGCGTACGTGCCCCGCAGCAGCTCGGGGATGCCGGGGTGGGTGGCGGTGAACCCCTTGACGTGCATCTCGTAGATGACCGACTCGTGCAGGGGCACGTCCGGCGGCCGGTCGGCCCCCCAGTCGAAGAACGGGCTGACCACCACGGCCTTGGGAACGTGCGGGGCGCTGTCGTCGTCGTTGCGGCTGGCCGGGTCGCCGAAGGTGTAGGGGAAGCAGGCCTGGTCCCAGTCGACCCCGCCGTCGACCGCCTTGGCGTAGGAGTCGAGCAGCAGCTTGTTGGGGTTGCAGCGGTGGCCGGCCGCGGGGCTCCACGGTCCGTGGACCCGGAAGCCGTAGCGCTGGCCGATGCCGATGCGGGGCAGGTAGCCGTGCCAGCAGAAGGCGTCGATCTCGGTCAGCGGCACCCGCCGCTCGCTGCCGTCCGGCTCGAACAGGCACAGCTCCACGGCCTCGGCCGCCTCGGAGAAGAGCGAGAAGTTCGTGCCGGTGCCGTCGTACGTGGCCCCCAGGGGATAGGGCTTGCCCGGCCACACCTCGATCTCGTCACTCACTCCCCGACTCCCGTTGCATCTAGGCGCCGCCGGAGCGGTCCAGGCTAGTGGTCGCCGTCCCCACCCCCGATGCGGGGTGGCTGATGCCACGCTGACGGCCCGCCCCTACGGTCCGCGCATGCACCGGTACATAGCGCGCATCCTGCTCGGCGTCCTCGCCGCGCTGGCCCTGATGGCCTGCGGCAACCCGCAGGCCGGGACCGGCGCGCCCGAGCCTCCCGGTCCCCCGGTCAACCAGGCCGGGGGCTGATCAGCCGGCCTTGGCGGCCTCGCTGCGGCGCCTCATCCCCTCCCGGAGGGTGGCGAGCGCGGCGGAGAACTGCTCCCGCTCCTCGTCGGACAGGTCGCTGAACAGGCAGCTCATCGCCCCCATCTGGGGGACGAGCGCGGTCTCGCAGGCGGCCGCGTCGCCCCGCTCGGTCAGCTCCACGACCGTGGCCCGGCGGTCGGTGGGGTGCGGCCTGCGCCGGACCAGGTCCTCGTCCTCGAGCGAGTCGACCAGCGCCGTCATGTTGCGGGGCGAGAGCCCCAGCTCGTCGGCCAGCGTGCGCATCATGGCCGGGCCCTTGCAGCCCAGGCGCTCCACCAGCCGCAGCCGGGGCAGGGTCAGGCCGTCGCCGGCCTGGGTGTCGAGCCAGCGCAGGTACGCGTGGGCGAACGCGGCGGTGTCCTCCACAAGGTGCCGGAGGGGATCCACGTTCTCAGCCTACCTTCAGAAGTCGAGGTTGTAATTGTTACAGCTGTAATTATACTCGGCGTGACAGTTACTCCCACCTGTACTCCCACGAGGATGGCCATGACCGACACCCAGGCTTCGACCAGCACCCTTCCCCTCGCAAGCGGCGAGTGGGTCGTCGACCCCGCCCACTCGGGCGTGCACTTCAAGATCCGCCACCTCGGGCTCACCAACGTCCGCGGCCGGTTCAACGACTTCGCGGCCACGCTCTCGGTAGGCGACACGCTCGACGACGTCGCCGTCGACGCGGTCATCCAGATGGCGTCCGTGGACACCAACCAGCCCGACCGCGACGCCCACCTGCAGGGCACCGACATCTTCGGCACCGAGGCCAACCCGACCATGGAGTTCCACTCCACCCGGGTCACCGGCGGCGGCGACGAGTACCAGCTCCACGGCACCCTCAGCATCAACGGCGTGAGCCGCGAGGTGAGCATCCCCGTCGAGTTCAACGGGGCCGAGGTCCACCCGGCCGACGGCAAGCTCCACGCCGGCTTCACCGGCGAGACCCAGGTCTCCCGGTCGGACTACAACGTCGACTTCAACGTCCCGCTCGGCGTCGACAAGCTGGCGCTGGGCGACAAGGTCAAGGTCGAGCTCGACCTGCAGTTCACCCAGGCCGGCTGACCCCGGACAGCTGGATCGAGCGGATGCCGCGTTGGTGCCGGCGCACCAGCGCGGCGATCGCTTCGCCGGCGAGATGGGCGCGCTGGCGGGCCAGCTCGGCCGTCTCGCCGGTGAACAGCTCGTCGACGGTCTCCTCCCACAGCTCCAGCCAGCGGGCCAGCTCGCGGCCGGTGAACGGGCAGCGGTCGAGGACCGGCTGGTGCGCGCCCACGGCGTTGCCGGCGTAGCCGGGACGCTCGAACAGGCGCAGGCACCAGAAGTCCACCAGCTTGGGGATGTGCACCGACCAGTCGACCCCCATGCGGTGGAAGATCGGACCGAGCAGCGGGTCGGGGATGACGGCCTGGTAGAAGCGGCGGACCAGCCGCTCCACGTCGGCTTCGTTCTCGATGTCGCTCCGTTCGGTCACCATCCCAGGGTCAATGGTGCACGGTCGGGTGCGCCAGGGACCAAAGTCCCTAGCGCGTGCGGGTGCAGGGATGGGCGGCGAAGAAGTCCTCGACGGCGGCCTCGAACGCAGCCGGCTGGTCGAGGTTGCAGACGTGGCCGGCGTCGCGCAGCACCACGAGCGGGGCGCCGCCCAGCGCGTCCACGAGGGCCTGTGCCCGCGCCACCGGGACGGCCGGGTCCTCCTCGCCCCACACGAGCAGGCACGGCGCGGCGATGCGGCCGATGCCGTCCCGGGTGTCGTGGGCCGCGACCGCCTCGGCGGCCCGCGCCCAGGCGTCGGGATCGGCCGCCTCCGCCTCCCGCATGTTGGTGCGGATCACGTGGGGCTGGTGCTCCACGCTCCAACGGCTGAACCCGGTCGTCTCCGGGTTCACCACGCCCCGCGAGTCCACCATGCCGGTGGCCCGCACCCGCGCCGCCCAGTCCCGCAGGAACTGGGCCGCCCGGCGCCCCATGTGGGTCCCGGTGTCGCACAGCACCAGGGCCTCGACCAGGTCGGGCTCGGCCAGCGCCAGCTTCTGGGCGATCATCCCGCCCATGGACAGGCCGACGACGTAGGCGTGGCCGACCCCCAGCAGCCGGCACACCGCGGCGGCGTCGGCCGCGAACAGGTCGGTGCTGTAGGCACCGGTGGTCCGCTCCGACCGGCCGTGGCCCCGGTGCTCGATCACGATGCAGCGGTAGCGGTCCCGCAGGTGGTCGAGCTGGGGCTCCCAGTCGCGCCAGCAGCCACCCAGGCCGTGGAGGAGCACGAGCGGATGGCCCTCGCCCTCGTCGAGCACGTTGAGACGGACGCCGTTGACCTCGCGCAGCATCCCCGTTTTCTAGGCGGCGACGGAGGTCGCGTGTGCGAGCGTGTCGACCGGGGCGGGCGCGGCCGCCGGGCGCTTGAGGAAGAACAGCACGGTGGTCGTCACGGCCGTGCCCACCGCGATGGCGAGCAGCCAGACCAGGGGCTTGTCCACGGCACCCGGGACGAAGAGGTCGAAGATGCCGCCGTGGGGCACCTCGGTGGCCGCCCCGAGGCCGAGCGAGAGCGCCCCCGCGGTGGCCGAGCCCACGACCAGCGCGGGGATGACCCGTATCGGGTCGCGCGCCGCGAAGGGGATGGCGCCTTCGGTGATGAAGCTCAACCCCAGGACGAAGGCCGGCTTGCCCGCCTCGTGCTCGTCGACGGTCCAGCGGTTGGGGAACACGATCGTGGCCACGGCCAGGCCCAGCGGGGGCGTCATGCCCGCCGCCATGACCGCCGCCATCGGCCCGGTCACGCCGCTGGCGATGAGGCCGACCGCGAACGTGTAGGCCACCTTGTTGAGCGGCCCGCCCATGTCGCTCGCCATCATCGCCCCCAGGATCGCCCCGAGGACCACTGCGTTCGACCCCTGCAGGCCGTCCAGCCACTCGGTGAGCTGGTCCTGCAGCCAAGCCAGGGGCTGGCCGATGACGTAGTAGATGACGAGGCCCACCACCAGGGTCGAGAGCAGGGGCAGGATCAGCACCGGCTTGAGCCCCGCCATGGTGTCGGGCAGGCGGATGGTGCGGGCCAGCCACAGGGCCACGTAGCCGGCGATGAACCCGGCGAGCAGCGCGCCCAGGAACCCGGCCTGGACCTGCACGGCCAGGTAGCCGCCCACGAAGCCCGGCGTCAGGCCGGGCCGGTCGGCGATGGAGAAGGCGATGAAGCCGGCGAACACCGGCAGGAACAGGGCGAACGCGGCCGAGCCGATCAGGTTGAGGCGCCCGGCGAAGGTCTCGGCGTTGGCCGGATCGTTGGCGTTGATGTCGAAGGCGAACGAGATGGCGATGAGCAGCCCGCCCGCCACGACGAACGGGAGCATGTACGACACCCCGGTCATCAGGTGCTGGTAGACGCCGCCCAGCACCGCCCGCCATCCGGACGCCTCGCCGTCCCCGCCCCCGCCGCCGGCCGCGACCGGGCCGGCCCCGCCGCCTGCGCCCGCTCCGGCCAGCACCGGTGCGTCCAAGGCCCGCCGGAGCACCGTGTCGCCGTTCTTGAGGGCCTCGTTGGTGCTGGTCTCGTACAGCCGCTTGCCGCCGAAGCGGGACAGGTCGACCTTCGTGTCCGCCGCGATCACCACGGCGTCGGCCGCGGCGATGTTCTCGGCGGTCAGCACGTCCTGGGCCCCGACCGACCCCTGCGTCTCGACCTGGATCTCGTAGCCGAGGGCCTCCGCCGCCCGCCGCAGGCCCTCCGCGGCCATGAACGTGTGCGCGATGCCGGTGGGGCAGGACGTGATCCCCACGAAGCGCTTGTGCTCGCCTCGGTCCCCGTCGGTCGCCGGAGCGGGAGCCTCTTCGGGCGCGGGAGCCGGTGGGGCCGCCTCGCCCGCGCCCGCGGCGGCCTCGGCGTCGGCGAGGACCTCGGACGTCTTGCGGATCGCCTGGGCGGTCGTCACCGCCACCATCGGCTTGCCCCGGAAGCGCTCGGGGTCGATGTGGATGTCGGCGGCCACGATCACCGCATCGGCCGCCGCGATGTCCTCGGGGCTGAGCGGATCGCCGACGCCCATCGAGCCCTGCGTCTCGATGGCGATCTGGTGGCCGGCCACCACCGCTTGGTGGCGCAGGGCCTCCGCGGCCAGATGGGTGTGTGCGATGCCCGTGGGGCAGGCGGTAACGGCTACGAACCTCATGCCGGGGTCCCCCTCTGCTTGGATCCGCTACGCACCCCCAGCGTCTCCACCCGCACCTCGCCCGCCCGGGCCGCCACCTCCCCCGCGTCCAGCCGGGGACCGACCCCGGTGACCGCCGTGGCGCCGCAGGCCATGGCCAGCCGGGCCACGTCCTCCAGCGAGCCGCCGGCCAGGGTGGCCGCCAGCGTCCCGGCGACCGTGGCGTCGCCCGCCCCCACGGTGGAGACCACCGCGACCCGGGGCGGACGGGCCACCACCGCCTCGTCTCCCGCCACGAACAGCCCGCCCTCGGCTCCCATCGACACGACGACCCGCGCCACGCCCCCGGCCTGCAGGTCGGCCACCGCGCCCAGCAGGGCGCCGGTGTCGGGCAGGGGCCGGCGCACCAGCGCCTCCAACTCCTCCACGTTCGGCTTGACCAGATCGGGCCCGGCCGCCACCGCCGCGCCCAGGGCCTTGCCGCTGGTGTCGAGGGCCACCTCCGCGCCGCCGCCGTGCGCGGCCTCGATCAGCCGGGCGTACAGGTCGACCGGCGCGCCCGCGGGCAGGCTGCCCGACAGCGCCACCCAGGCCGCGCTCCGCGACAGCTCGCCGACCACCTCCAGCAGCCGCGCGACGTCGCCGGCGCCGGGGGCGATGCCGGGGAAGTTGACGTCGGTGGTGGTGCCCGCCTGCTCGTCCACGATCTTGATGCCGGTGCGGGTGACGCCGTCGAGGCGCACGAAGCGGTCGCCGATGCCGGCGTCGGCGAAGAACGCCTCGAACAGCGAAGCATTGCCCGTCCCGAGGAAGCCGGTGGCGTCCACCTCGACGCCCAGCACCCGCAGCGCAGCCGCGACGTTGACCCCTTTGCCGCCCGGGCTGCGGTCCTCGGCCACCACCCGGTTCACCTCGCCGGCCCGGAACCCGGGCACCCACACGGTGTGATCGATGGCCGCGTTGGCCGTGACGGTGAGGACACGCGCGCTCACGGCAGGTCCAGTCCCCGGACCTCGGTCGCGGTCGTGCACGCCAGGGCCCGCTGCGCCAGGTCCCGGGCCGCGTCGAGCGACACGGACCGCAGGCGGGCCTTGACCGCGGCCACCGCGGGGATGCTGACCGACAGCTCGTCCACCCCCAGCCCGGCCAGGATCAGCGCGCCCTCGGGCTCGCCCGCCACCCCGCCGCACACGCCCACCCAGGCGTCGGTGGACCGGGCGGCCTCGACCACCGCCGACACCATGCGCAGCACCGCCGGGTGCAGCGCGTCCGCCTGGCGGGCCAGGACCGGGTGGGTGCGGTCCATGGCCAGCACGTACTGGGTGAGGTCGTTGGTGCCGATGGACAGGAACTGGCAGCGCTGCGCCAGCTCGGCGGCCATGAGCGCGGCCGAGGGCACCTCGACCATCACGCCCACGTCCACCGGATCGGCGCCCACCGCGGTGCGGGCCGCCTCGGCGTGGACCAGCGCGGCGTCGAGGTCCTCCAGCCGGGCCACCATCGGGAACATGATCGACACCGGGCCCTCGCGCGACGCCCGGTAGATGGCCCGCAGCTGGGCGTCGA
This sequence comes from Acidimicrobiales bacterium, assembly GCA_036558145.1. GTDB lineage: Bacteria > Actinomycetota > Acidimicrobiia > Acidimicrobiales > VFJN01 > ZC4RG19. The sequence continues at coordinate 932 of DATBGF010000195.1, read as the reverse complement.
ACAGGTCGGGGCGGGCCAGGCAGAGGCGGATGCCCCGGATGCCGAGGAACGAGCCCTCCTCGGCCGGCAGGTCGATGTAGGGGACCTGCTTGTCGCCGCCGATGTCCAGCGTGCGCACCACCAGGGGCAGGCCGTTGAGGGCGGTGACCATCTCCACCAGGGCGGCGTGCTGCTCGGCCTCGTCGGGCGGCTCGTCCCGGCCCAGGAACAGGAACTCGGTGCGCAGCAGGCCCACGCCCTCGGCCCCGGCCTCGACCGCGGCGGCCGCCTCCGCCGGCGCCCCGATGTTGGCCACGACCTCGACCCGGTGGCCGTCGGTCGTGAGGGCCGGGTGGTAGCGGCTGGTGTGCTCGGCCTCGCGCACGTCCTCCAGGTCGTGCTGGGCCCGGCGGGCGGCGTCGAGGTCGGATTCGCCCACGCCCACCCACAGGGTCCCGGCCGTGCCGTCGAGCACCGCGGTCCCGCCCGCCGGCTGCGAGAGCAGCGCCGGACCGGCGCCGACCAGGGCGGGGATGCCGAGGGCCCGGGCGATGATCGCGGTGTGGGAGGTGGGGCCGCCCGCGGCGGTGGCGAAGCCCACCACGGCCGCGGGGTCGATGCCCGCGGTGTCCGACGGCGTGAGATCGTCGGCCAGCAGCACGACCGGGTGATCGGGCAGGCGGGGGGCGTCGTCGTCGGCTTCGGCCAGGTAGCGCAGCACCCGCTCGCCGACGTCGCCCAGGTCGGCGGCCCGGCCCGCCAGCACCGGGTCATCCAGCCGCCGCAGGTCGGCGGCCTGGGCCTCCACCACCTCCCGCCACGCCCAGCCAGCGGAGTGGCCCTCGCGGATGGTGCGCTCGGCCGCGCCGGTGAGGTCCGGGTCGTCGAGGAAGGCGGCGTGGGCCCGGAAGATGGCGGCCTCGCCCTCGCCCGAACGGGCGGCCACCTCGTCG
>DATBGF010000194.1:0-9200 GCA_036558145.1 Acidimicrobiales bacterium | reverse complement strand
GCGGGCGCCGACCTGAGCGGCGGCGGCGGTTCGTTCGACGCCACCGCGCGCGACGGCGGTGGCGGGGACGGGGACGCCGCCCGGCGGGCGCGGCGCGATGGCGGCGGGATGGTGACGCTGCGCATCTTCGGCTGCACCAAGCCCGTCATCGCCGCGATCAACGGGCCGGCCGTCGGCGTCGGCGTGACCATGACGCTGCCCATGGACATCCGCCTGGCCGCCGAGTCGGCCCGCTTCGGGTTCGTGTTCGCCCGGCGGGGCCTCGTGCCGGAGGCGGCGTCGTCGTGGTTCCTGCCCCGGGTCGTCGGCATCAGCCGCGCGGCCGAGTGGTGCTTCACCGGGCGGGTGTTCGGAGCGGACGAGGCGCTGGCCGCCGGGCTGGTCCGCTCGGTGCACCCCGACGGCGAGCTGCTCGACGCGGCCTACGCCCTGGCCGGGGAGATCGCGGCATCGACCTCACCCGTGTCGGTGACCCTCACCCGCCAGATGCTGTGGCACATGCTGGGCGAGCCCCACCCGATGGCCGCCCACCGGGTCGACTCGGCCGCCATCGAGACGCTCGGCCGCGGCGCCGACGTCCGCGAGGGCGTGACCTCGTTCCTGGAGAAGCGCCCGCCGCAGTTCCCGAGCCGGGTCCCCGACGACCTACCTGGCTTCACGCCCTGGTGGGAGGAGCCGGAGTACTAGCCCGCCGCGGCGTCGTACTCCTTCACCAGCTTCTTCGGGGCCTGGCAGCGCCACGCGTCGATGACCAGCTCGGCCAGCTCGTCGACGTCGACGGCGGCCAGCCGGACCAGCACGGCCGGGAAGCCGTTGTAGTGGGGCTCGGTGAAGAACTTCTCGCCCTCGGGGTCGGAGGCGAGCAGCAGCTCCTTCTCGCCCAGGTTCGGCACCCGCACCGCCAGCACGTCGAGGTTGTGGACCCGCGGCTTGCCCGGCGTGACCCGCTCGGCCCACGCCCAGACGAACCCCTTGTCCTTCTTCCCCGCCCGCACCGACAACGCCAACGGGTGGTCGCTCGCCTCCGTCACCTCGGGCAGCGCCCGAGCGATCCGGCGCACGTCGCTCGGGTCGGCCATGTCCCAGATGGTGCCTCAGATCGTGCCATGCCCCGAGAGCAGCTCGTTCCCCCGCAGGTAGTGGACCTTGGTCTCGGTGCCGGACCGCCGCAGCGGGCCCCGGGTCAGGACCGACAGCTCGTGGACGTCGACCACCGGAGCGCCGGCCAGGCGCACGATCAGGTCGTCGGCCGCCATGCCGGCCTGGTCGGCGAACCCGCCCGGCAAGACCCGGGCCACCACCAGCCCGGCCGGCGTCTCGACCACGTCGCAGCCGATGCCGCCCCAGGGGACCAGGTGGCGGCCCATGGCCACACCCCGCTCCAGGTAGAGGGCCACGTCGGCCACGATCGGCCACCAGCCGGCGGTGAGCCACGGGCGGGCCTGGTCGAAGCCGGCCGCGAAGCCGGTCTGGACGATCGTGATGCGGGTGCCGCTGGCCGCGTCCTCCAGCCGGATGTAGATCTCGGTGTCCTTGCACGGCTCTGCGGCCTTGCGGGCCCGCACGCTCTCGCCCGGGACGACCTCGAGGTCGTCGGCGGGCGCCTCCCAGCCCGGCATCCAGCGCTGGCCGGGCTCGGGCGCCGGCAGCATGTCGCTGACCGGCGTCGCCGAAGCCAGCAGCTCCCACACCTTCTCCCGCGGCGTGCGCACCACGAACGTGGCCTCGAAGCCGTCGTCGCGGGGCCTGTCCTCGATCTCCATCACCCATCCTTCCGGTCGGGGTAGACCGCCAGGGCCACCCGGAACGCCTCACCCGTGCGCCCGCCGTAGCGGGCCAGGAGCGGCTTGAGCGCCGCCATGTACTCCTCCAGGAACGCGGTCCGGGACGCCTCGTCGGGGAAGCTGACCTCCGCCTCGACCGCGGCCGCGGGCACCTCGTCGCCGTCGAAGGCGGCCCGGTCCAGCAGGCCGACGGCGTCGCGCTGCAGGCGCTCGCCCAGCGTCACCAGGTGCTCCAGCGGCAGCTGGGACCGCAGTGCCGCCACCCGGCGGTCGTCGCTCCACGCCAGCCGGGGCGAGACCACGAAGGTGCCGCCCACCGACCGGTAGAGCTGCTCGACGAAGTTGCCGGTGCGCCGCTCGCCCGCGGGGCGGATCAGCCCGGCGTCGAGCAGGGCCCGCACGTGGTAGTTGACCCGCTGGCGGGTCTCGCCGATCTCCCGGGCCACCCCCGACGCCGAGTTGGGCGTGCGCAGGGCATCGAGGATCGCCACCCGCATCGGATGGGCGAGCGCCGCGACCTGGTCGGGGTCGTCGACGACAGTGACCCGGGGGGCGGCGACGGTCATGCCGGCTGCGCGAACGTGATCCGGTTGCCGTCGAGGTCGACGACGCTGAACTGGCGCAGGCCCCAGGGCTTGATCTCCAGCGGCTCCTCGGGGTGGATCACCCCCCGCGGCTCCAGCTCGGCGTAGAGGGCGTCGACCCCGTGGACGGTGATGCGCACGCTGACGGCGCCGGCCGCGTCGTTGACCACGCCGTCGAGGTGGAGCTCGACGCCGAGCCGGGCCACGCCCGCGTAGTCGGGGCCGGCCTCGAATGCGAGGTCGAAGCCCAGCTTGTCCCGGTAGAAGGCGATCGCGTCGGCGGCGTTGCGCACCGGGACCACGGGGACCACCGCGGTGAACTTGACATCCTCTGTTGTCATGGAGGGATTCTTTGTCCAGAAAGCAATTCCTGTCAAGAGATCATCGCGGGCAGGCTGGCCCCGTGACCGACGCAGAGACCGACGAGCCGTTCACGGTGGCCTTCCTGGGCTACGGCCCCGACGCCGGGGGCGACACCGCCCACGCCTACGAGGACAGGGTGCTCCCCCTGCTGGCCGACCACGGCGCCCGCATCGTCTACCGGGGCTGCAGGGCGGCCGGCGAGGACGAGGAGCTCCCGCTGGAGGTCCAGATCCTGTCGTTCCCCGGCCGGGGCGCGCTGGCGACGTTCCTGGCGGACGAGCGCCGCGTCGCACTGCGGGAGGAGTACGGCGAGGTGTTCGCCCGCACCGAGCTGGTCAGGATCGAGGAGCGGTAGTCGCGTGGGCTGATCCCGTGCACCCGCTTGAACGCGGTGCTCAAGGCGAACGGCGTCGCGTAGCCGACCTGGGCGGCGACCTTGCTCACGGTGGCGCCGGGCTCCCGCAGCAGGTCGGCGGCCAGGGCCAGGCGCCAGCCGGTGAGGAACGCCATCGGCGGATCGCCCACCAGCTCGGTGAAGCGCCGGGCCAGCGCGGCCCGGGACACGCCGCACTCCCGGGCCAGTGACGCGACGGTCCAGGGGTGGGCCGGGTTGTGGTGCAGCAGCCGCAGCGCATGGCCCACCACCGGGTCGGCGTGGGCCTGGTACCAGGCCGGGGCCTCGGCCTCGGGGCCGGCCAGCCACGAGCGCAGCACCGCCACCGCCAGCAGGTCCAGCAACCGGTCCAGCACCAGGGACTGGCCCGGCTCGTCCCGGCCGATCTCGCCCGCGAGCACCTCGACCAGCGGTGAGTCCCACTCGTCGCGGCGCAGCACCGCCAGCGGCGGCAGCACCGACACCAGCCGGCGGCTCACCTCGCCGCCCAGCTGGTAGGTCCCGACCAGCATGACCACGGGACCGGCGGGGTCGTTGCCCCAGCTGCGCACGCCCAGGCTCATGGCGTCCTCCAGGTGCTCACCGTTCGGCGTCACGCAGACCTGGCCGGGGAGGATGATCGCCATCGGCTCCTGGCCGGGCGCGTCGGCGAAGGTGTACGGGTCCGGGCCCCGCAACACGGCCACGTCGCCGGGGCCCAGGGGGACCGGCTCGGCGCCGTCGAAGCACACCCACGCGTCGCCCGACACCATGGCCACCAGTGAGAGCGGCGACTCGTCCTCGATGCGGACCGACCACGGGGGGCGCATGACCACCCGCATGAGGAACGCGTCGCGGGCCCGGGGGCCGTCCAGCAGTCCGCTGAGGGCATCCATGCCCTGACTGTAGACGCATGCATATGAAGTTGGGGCCCTGGACCATGGATCGTCTCGGACCGGCCCGGTTCACTGACCTCATGACCACCTCGACGAAGTCAGATCCCCAGCTGCGGGAGCAGGTCACCCGGGCCCTGGCCCGCCGGTCGTTCTGCGTCCTCGCCACCGCCTCGGCCGGGGGCGAGCCCCACGCCGTCGGCGTGCTCTACGCCGCCCACGGCACCACCCTCTACGTCCACACGTTCCGCGACACCCGCAAGGTCCGCAACGTGGCCGCCAACCCGCACGTGGCGGTGTGCGTCCCGGTCCGGCGCCTGCCGGTGGGCCCGGCCATGGCCGTGCAGTTCCGGGGCCGGGCGGAGATCGTCGAGCACGACGACCCCGGGATCGCCCGGCTGATCGAGAGCGGCCGGCTGAAGAAGATCCTGGTGGACGGGGCGCTGGAGGACCCGCGGGGCTGCTTCCTGCGCATCACCCCGGCCGGCCGCGTGTCGACCTACGGGATCGGCATCCCGATGCGCCGGGTGCTGCGCGACCCGCTCAGTGCCATCGGGTCCGTCAGCTCGACGTCAGATGCCGGACATGACTCTTAAAAGATCGGTGCGAATTCCCGCAACATTGGTTCGTTACGTTCACGGCGATGGCGCCCACCGACGACGAGGTGCCGCTGGTCGCGTGGCCGAGCGAGGCCGGCCGCCGTGACGACCTGGCCCGCTGCCGGCGCGCCCGCCTGCTGCTGATCGAGGAGCACCAGGATCCGCCAGCGGCGGGCGACGCGCTCGAGGACTGGGTGCGTGCCGGAGTCGACCCGGTGGAGCTGTACGTCCGCCGCGAGCGACTGCGACGCCAGCAGGCCCGGATGGCGCCCGCCGAGTTCGACGAGGACGGCCTGCTGCGCCGGGGCGACCGCTGGGTGGCGGTGACCCCGCTGGAGCGTCGGGTGGTGGAGCCGCTGCTGGCGCGGGCCGGCAAGGCCGTGGGGCGGGCCGAGCTGCTGGCCGCGCTGGCACCGGGGACCGCGGTGGACGAGCACCGCACCATCGACCGCGTGGTGCGGCGCGTGCGGGTGCGCATCGCCCCGTTGGGCATGAGCGTGCAGGTGGTCCGGGGCTACGGCTACCTGCTGGAGACTGTGGCTCTCCCGGACTAGGCGGCCTGCTGTTCCTGGCGCAGCGAGCGGTAGAGCAGGTACGCCCGCACCAGCGCGGTCAGGGCGATCGCGAACATCACGGCCTTCCCCACGGGCGCTTCGACCACGACCGCCATGACCAGCGCCACCAGGATCACGACGCCGATCAGCGCGAGGCCGATCCGGACCTTGGTGACGCTGCGCTCGTTGGGGGTCTCGTCCGGCATGGCGGACAGTGTGGCAGCGGGCCACCACTGCGGCGCAAACCGCCCTCAGATTCATGACATATAGATGGCGCGCCGGCGCCAGGTAACGGACGCAAGCTCGCCAGGAAATCGCACACCGCGGTTCATCAATGCGACATGGACGTGTGACAGACCGTCCATACGTTCACGATGAGGTCAGACAACGGGGTCGGGCCTGTCTCCTCGGGAACGTATGAAAGGAACGCGTACCCATGTCATTTGGCCCTCGTCATCGCGCGAGAGCCGGCATGTCGCTCGGGCGGAAGGTGGGGATCGGGCTTGCCGTAGCCGGTACCGCCGTCCTCATGATGCCCGCGATCGCCGGCGCGCAGGGTGCGGATCCCGACCCGGTTGCCCAGGTCGACGCTCTGCGCCAGCAGACCAACCTGCTGTGGATCGTGATCGGCGCCGTCCTCGTGATCTTCATGCAGGCCGGCTTCGCGCGGGTCGAGACCGGGTTCTGCCGTGCCAAGCACGCGGCCCACGTGGTCTCGACCAACTTCGCCATCTTCGGCCTCGGCTTCGTCGCCTACTTCCTGGTCGGCTACGCCTTCATGTTCGGCGGCTACAGCTACGCGCTGCCGGGCTACGACTTCGGCTACAACGAGCCCATCGGCCACGCGCTGATCGGCAGCGGCAACTGGGTGTTCCTGTGGCAGGGCGGCTTCGCCTTGTCGGGGGACGCCGTCATGGCCGCCGGCGGGGCGGCGGTGTTCGGGTTCTTCCTCTACATGGTGGCCTTCATGGACACCACCGCCACCATCCCCACCGGGGCCATGGCCGAGCGCTGGAAGTGGAAGGCGTTCGTGGGCTGGGGCCTGTTCTGCGGCGCCATCTTCTACCCGCTGTTCGGCGCCTGGACCTGGGGCGGCGGCTGGCTGGCCAAGACCTGGGACACCATGGGCCTCGGTGCCGGCTACGTGGACTTCGCCGGCTCCGGCGTGGTCCACACCATGGGTGGCGTGGCCGCAGTGGCCGGTGCCCTGGTGCTCGGGCCCCGCATCGGCAAGTACAACGAGGACGGCACGTCCAACACCATGCCCGGCCACCACGTGCCCATGGCCATGCTGGGCTGCTTCATCCTGCTGTTCGGCTGGTTCGGCTTCAACGCCGCCTCGACGCTGGCCGCCAGTGACGTGCAGTTCGCCACCGTCGCCACCAACACCGCCATCGCGGCCGCCTTCGGCGCCACCACGGCGATGTTCGTGATGATGTGGCGGACCGGCAAGGCGGACCCGGGCATGATGGTCAACGGCATGCTCGGCGGACTGGTCGCCATCACGGCGCCCTGTGCCTTCACGAGCCCGGCCTACTCGGCCCTGATCGGTGTCATCTCCGGCGTGCTGGTCATCTACGCCGCCGAGTTCATCGACCGGAAGCTGAAGATCGACGACCCGGTGGGTGCCATCGCCGTCCACGGCGTGTGCGGCACGTTCGGCGTCCTGGCCGTGGGCCTTTTCGCCAACGGCAGCTACGGCGGAGGCTGGAACGGCTCCGACGTCCCTGCCATCGAGGGCGTCGTCAAGGGCGAGTTCGGCCAGCTCGGCGCCCAGGCCCTGGGCTGCGTTGTGCTGTGGACGGTGATGCTCGGCATCGCCTACGCCTTCTTCAAGATCCAGAACGCGATCATGAAGGGTGGCATCCGGTCGACGGAGGAGGACGAGATCGGCGGCCTCGACATCCCCGAGATGGGTGCAGTCGCCTACCCGGACTTCCTGGAGATCGATCCCATCGTGGTCGGCACCGGGGGCGGCAGCCCCACCTACGAGACGCCCGTCGGGGACGACGTCCCCGAACCGGTCTGACGCAACGCAGACCGAGCCACATCCGTTGACACTGCCGGGCGGGCACGGGTCCACCGTGCCCGCCCGGCGCGACACCCCGGGCGGGACATGGACGTCGCCGAAGTACTCCGCAACATCCTCGTCGTACTGATCGCCGCCAAGCTGGCGGCCGAGCTGGCCGAGCGGGCCGGCATCCCGGCCGTGGTGGGCGAGATCGTGGCCGGCATCGTGGTCGGGCCTTCGGTGCTCGGCCTGGTCGAGAGCGACGAGGTGCTGCGGACGCTGGGTGAGCTCGGGGTGATCCTGCTCCTGCTGGACGTGGGCCTGGAGATGGACCTGGTCGAGCTGGGCCGGGTGGGGCGGGCGTCGTTCCTGGTGGCCACCGTGGGGGTGGTCACGCCCCTGGTGCTCGGCGTCGGGGCGATGGAGACCTTCGTCACCGACGACTTCAACGTCTCCCTGTTCGTGGGGGCCGCGCTGACCGCCACCAGCGTGGGCATCACGGCCCGGGTGTTCAGCGACCTGCGGGCCATGGCCACCACCGAGGCCCGGGTCGTCCTGGGCGCGGCGGTGGCGGACGACGTGATGGGCCTGGTGGTGCTGACCGTGGTCGTCCGCCTGGTCACCGAAGGGTCGGTGTCGCTCGTGTCGGTGGCGGGGATCGTCACCGGCGCGGTGGCGTTCCTGGTGGTGGGGGTGGCCTTGGGCATGCGGCTGGCGCCGCCCCTGTTCCGGATGGTGGCGCGGGTGTCGCGCTCGACCGGGACGCTGGTGGCGCTGGCGCTGGCCTTCACGCTGGCGTTCGCCGAGCTGGCGGACGCGGCCCGGCTGGCGCCCATCGTGGGCGCCTTCGTGGCCGGCATCGCCCTCAACCGCAGCGACCAGGCCGACCGCATCCGCCGGGAGCTGACCCCGGTCGGCCACCTGTTCATTCCCGTCTTCTTCCTCCAGATCGGCATCGACGCCGACATCGCGTCGTTCGGGCAGCTCTCGGTGCTGCGCGACGCGGCGATCCTGCTGGTGGTGGCGGTGGTCGGGAAGCTGGTGTCGCCGCTGGGCGCCGTCGGCACCCCGGGCGACAAGCCACTGATCGGCCTGGGGATGCTGCCCCGGGGCGAGGTCGGGCTCATCTTCGCCACCATCGGCCTGGCCAACGGCGTGCTGAACGATGACCTCTACGCCGCGCTGCTGCTCGTGGTCCTGGTCACGACCCTGGCCACGCCCCAGCTGCTCAAGCTGCGCTACGGCCGGCTGAGGGCCCGGGCCCGGCCCGCGGGACCGCCGTCGGGCACCCCGGCGCCGCCCGGAGGCTGGCTGGACGTGGTGGAGGACGAGGTCCGGCTGCGGGCCACGCCGCCGCTCGACGAGGCCCTGCCGGTGGCGCTGGCCGCGGCCGTGTCGGTGGGGCGGAACCGTCCGGGCGGCGACCTGATCGACTGGCTGGCCGGCCTGCCCCCGGACACGCCCGCCTGGGACGCGACCACCCGGGAGCGGCTGCTGGACGTGGTGGAGCGGGGCAACGCCCGGGGCTGGCGCTTCCTCGACACCACCGGCGTGCTCGACCGGGCGCTGCCGGAGCTGGCGGAGGCGCTGCGGCTCCGTCACGCCGAGCCGTTCACGATCGACCCCCTGCAGGCCTACCGGCTCGTCGCCATGGAGCGACTGCGGCGCCTCGACGCCGACGACCCGGTGGCGCTGGAGATCCGGGCCCTGGACGACGCCGACCGGCTGTTCCTGGCGGTGCTGCTGAGCGAGGCGCCGGACGGCGCCGCCGCCCTGGCAGCCCGCATCGGGCTGGCGCACGCCGACGCCGCGATCGTGCTGGCGACCGTGCGCGACCGCGACCTGCTGTGGTCGGCCGCGCGCCAGCCGGGGGCGCTCGGGGAGGAGAAGGTGCTGCAGATCGCGTCCCACCTGGGCACGCCCGAGCGGGCGCGGCTGCTCTACACGGTGAGCGCGCTGCGGGCCGAGGGCCGGGAACGCTGGGAGATGACCCGGTTGCGGGACCTTCACGAGCTGATCCAGGCCGCGCTGGACCAGCC